>NZ_JBCNJT010000003.1:0-300000 GCF_039596395.1 Fluviicola sp. | reverse complement strand
TAAAGTCAGCGCTTCTTTATTTCCTGCATAAGCCGGGTTGATCGTTAAAGCATCGTACATGTACAAACTTTGAAAATCGTTGTGTTGGCCCAATAAATTCCCACAAATAAATATGCCTATTATCCCGATCAGCTTCATTTTCGTTTCACAATTACAAATCCACTGAATTCACTTTTATCCGCCAGCACTAACTGATAGTAATACGTATCATTTGTCAGTTCCTGTCCGTTTTTCGTTTGCCCGCTCCATTCGTTCTGATAGTTCATGTTTTCATACACCACTTCTCCCCAGCGGTTGCTGATGATTACATGAGCCGGGCTGTAACTTTCAATTCCTTTGATTTCAAAAAAATCGTTCATCTGATCACCGTCCGGTGAAAATGCATTCGGAATATTGAGGTCCACAAAGGTAATTTGCATGGTATCCGTTCCGCCAAAACAACCTTCATTGGAAACAGACCAGGTAAGCAAAGTATTTCCTTTTTGCAATCCGCTTACTACCGATTGCGGGTCTGTTTCACTGATGAAAAAGGCCGATCCTTCCAACACGCTCCATTGCCCCGTTCCTGTTGCCGGAGGGGTGGCATTCAACGTTGTCTGATTGACATAAACAATTTGGTCTTTACCTGCATCCGGAAGCGCCGGAATCTGGATTTTGTAAATCACTTTGGTACAAACAGCCTGGTTTCCTGCAACATCTATGGCCTGGTATTGCAGGTTGGTAAATCCATCGGGAAAAGGGCTTCCGCTGGTCAAACCTGTTCCGTCCGTTTGACTGAATCCTGCAAGCGTACAATTATCAATCGCCGAAGGAACCTGGAAATTCACCAATGATTCACACGATTTGACCGTATCATTACAATTCGAGATCACAGGAGCTTCCGAATCGGTTACGGTTACCAATTGTGTTGCGGAAGCCGTATTTCCAGAGTTATCCGTGACAGTCCAGGTAATCGTTGTATTCCCAACCGGAAACGAAGCAGGGGCATCATTCGTCAAAGAAACAACGGTACAATTATCCGAAGTAACCGGTGTTCCCAAATTCACTCCTGTTGCCGCGCATCCCGAATTGGTCGTTGTGGTAATAGTTGCCGGCGCTATAATCGTGGGGTTCTGATTATCTGCTACCGTTACTATTTGAGTGGCTGTTGACGTATTTCCTGAGTTATCTGTTACAGTCCAGATCACAGTGGTAGTTCCAGAATGAAATATAGCCGGAGCGTTATTGCTTACCGAAGCAACTCCACAATTATCAGCTGTAGTGGGCATGCCCAAATTCACCCCGGAAGTATCACAACTTATTGTCGGGAAAACTGAAATATTGGCCGGTGCTGTAAGGGTCGGATTTTGATTATCTGTTACAATAACCGTTTGATTTGCTGTTGTTGTATTTCCGGAATTGTCGGTCACAGTCCAAATCACGGTGGTTGTTCCCAAAGGGAAAGTAGCCGGAGCGTTATTACTCACCGAAGCAACTCCGCAATTATCATTCGTTACCGGCGTTCCCAAATTCACCCCCGAAGTATCACAGCTTGTAGTGGGGAAAACTGAAACATTGGCCGGCGCTGTAATCGTCGGATCCTGATTATCTGTTACCGTAACCGTTTGGGTAGCAGTTGCCGTATTACCTGAGTTATCAGTCACTGTCCACGTTACGGTAGTCACTCCCAAAGGGAAAATTGCCGGAGCATTATTACTCACCGAAGCAACCCCGCAATTATCATTCGTTACCGGCGTTCCCAAATTCAAACCGGAAGTATCACAGCTTGTAGTGGGAAAAACCGAAACATTGGCCGGCGCTGTAATCGTCGGATCCTGATTATCTGTTACTGTAACCGTTTGATTCGCAGTCGCTGTGTTTCCCGAATTATCGGTAACTGTCCATGTTACAATGGTTGTTCCTGAAGGGAAAACAGCCGGAGAGTTGTTACTCACCGAAGCAACTCCGCAATTATCATTCGTTACCGGCGTTCCCAAATTCAACCCGGAAGTATCACAACTTGTAGTGGGAAAAACTGAAACATTGGCCGGCGCTGTAATGGTCGGATTTTGATTATCTGTTACCGTAACCGTTTGATTCGCAGTTGTCGTATTTCCGGAATTATCGGTCACAGTCCATGTTACGGTGGTTGTTCCCAAAGGGAAAGTTGTTGGAGCGTTGTTATTTACAGAAGCAACACCGCAATTATCATTCGTTACCGGCGTTCCCAAATTCACTCCCGTTGCGTCACATCCCGAATTCGTTGTCGTTGTGATATTAGCGGGGGCAGTAATTGTCGGATTTTGATTGTCTGTTACTGTAATAGTTTGAGTGGCAGTTGCCGAATTACCGGAATTGTCTGTTACCGTCCAGGTGACCGTTGTTGTTCCCAATGGGAAAGAGGCCGGAGCATTGTTTGTCAAAGAACTTATCGTACAGTTATCAGCAGTTACCGGTACTCCCAAGTTCACTCCCGTTGCAGTACATCCTGAATTCGTTGTCGTGCTGATAGTTGCCGGAGCTGTAATCGCTGGATTGTGATTGTCTGTCACCGTTACCGTTTGGGTCGCAGTTGCAGTATGCCCGGAATTATCTGTGACTGTCCAGATTACAGTTGTTGTTCCTACCGGAAAAGAAGCCGGTGCATTATTGCTTACCGAAGCAATGCCGCAATTGTCTGATGTTACAGGTGTTCCTAAATTCAACGTGGTATCACAGCCGGAAACCACAAATACGCTGATATCAGCAGGCGCAGTGATTACCGGATTCACGTTATCCGTAACGGTCACTAATTGCGTTACGGTTACTGTATTTCCGGATCTGTCGACCACGGTCCAGGTTACGGTTGTTGTTCCCAAAGGAAAAGTGGCCGGCGCATTGTTCGTGACCGAATTGATCCCGCAAGCATCTGTTACAGTTGGCGTACCCAAATTCACCCCTGTTGCGGTACATCCTGAATTTGTAAATGTGTTGATCGCTGCGGGTGGTGTTACAACCGGGCTGCTTTGATTCGTTATAACTACCAGTGTGCTGGTATCTTCCGAAAAATTATTCCCTGCGATCAAATTCTGGTTATATGCCTGCAACGTATAAATTCCATCGGCAACCACTTTATAGCGAATGGTCAATTGCACGGTTGTATTCGGGGAAAGATCTCCGATTATCCAGTTGTTTGTTGCATTGGAATAGGTTCCCTGGCCCACAACCTGCGAAAGATAGGTTAATCCTGCCGGAGCCGGTATGTTCTTCACTAAAATATTGTGGGCTGTTCCCGGGCCTGCATTGGTAAATGAAACGGTATACTGTAATGTGTCATCCAGACATGGTGTAGCGGTATTTACTGAAGTACTAACCTTCGCTTCACCTGCAAACACGAAATTACAGGATGTCGGACGGGTGGAGGGCATAAAAATGGCATTGTAAAAAATGCGCAGTCCGTTATTCCAGGTTACGTCATTTGCACGCGCATAATCGAGGCCGAGCAACCCAAGATCCAATAAATCAAAAGTTCCTTTGAGGTAGTCATGTCCGCCCAGGTAGGTTGCGTTTCCTCCTGTTGCTGCAGGACCAACTTTGCGTGTAGACATGACCACATCGCCATCCGTAACTCCGCTGGCTGGTGTCGGGCTTTTCTTCACCAAAAATTGCGTCAGTGGCTGATAACTTCCACTATTATTCTTGTAATTAACGATAGTACCTGTCGGAGCATTTGTCAGCGCTCCCTCAAATTGCATCAAAGGATTGTCTGTTCCCGAATAAATATTGGTATTGGTCTGATTTCCGGAACTGTTTTCGTACTGGATACCATTGGTGGTGTGGTAATGTTCAATTTGTTCGTAGGCACTGATCCCGGTACATTGTGCGAAGAAATTCCCCCCGGAATTCAGGAAGGAAGTGATCACATTGGTTATAGCGTTTTGTCCGTTTGTCCAATGCGGTTCGCAACCAAAAGTATAACAGCTTGCTGCGTTGGCATTCTGAGCCGGAATCGAATCGAAATGTGCCGGAGAAGAGAAACCGGCCAATCTCAATGCTTTGGTGTGAATTCCATAGCTGTTCCCATTTGTGAATACCGCAATTTTCGGCTTGAACATGATTTCGTAACGCACAGGTGCAGTAAATGCTGCTTCCGCTTTATAGACAGCTACATTATTTCCATAAGAGGCAATAACAGGTGCAGCGATATCCGCCCACAAACTGTCAATGATAAACGGACCTGCTTTAAAATCGACTGAGGCAGAACCCGTTGCTGAAGGATAAACCCTGCTCGAAGTTACTGAGAAGTCTACATCATCTTTGGCTTTGAGGTCGCGAATGATCCAATTGACGGGAATATTATTTTGCAAAAGTGCATTTACCAGTCCGTAAGCTTTAACATTGAAAGCAACCTGAGAAGAGATCAGGTTTTGTTTGGAATTATCCATCGGGATGATGAGTGATCCCCGTTTGAAATTGGTGAGCGTAGACTGGCCGAATGAATGAGAACAAACAAACACCACAACCATAAATACGATTCTTACTCTTACGCTCAATTTCATGCAATCAGATATACTGTCAAAAAATCGTTTTGGATTTTAGGTAATTCAGAATCTGTTTACGCACGAAACCGAACTAATGAAAATTCATTCAGAATCGCAGTAGAACAGTTTTCTTAAGCCCAACTAAGGCGTTATAATTTAGCGTTGCAAATCTACTGTAAACAATTGATTCTATTGTGAATAGATTGTGAAATTTTAAGAAAAAAAAGCTTTTTTAGTTCAGAGATTCACTCAAATATGGCCAGGTAATTGATTTCCCGGTAAATAACCCGTTTTTAATCAATTATTTTTCAAGGGAATACAAATAATGTTATCGTGCTTCGGAAGTTCTTCAGCTGTTTTGATCTCCAGCAATTTCCCTTTTCGTTCTTTCGTTCCTTTTTGCTTGTAAAAACGGTATGAACCGATGGTTTTTACCAATTCCATTATTTCCAATGGGCTCGGCCCGGTTTCCTTTTCCCTTTTTTCGGAAACTTCGATGATAAATACCGGTAATTGTTTTCGGAACCAGTTCATGCCTCCGCGAATAACGGGCGGTTCGAACCCTTCCACATCAATTTTCACGAGATCCACGGCCGTATTTTCATCAAACAGATCATCCAGGCGTTCCATATTCACTGTAACTCCCTGCTGACCTTCACTTTGCGAAATCAGGGACGCCCCTCCCCGGTTCACTTCCCAGTTTTCGAACAACAAAGCAGTTCCTTGCTCATCGGAAAGTGCTACCGGAAGCAATTGGATATTTTTGCAGTTATTGAGCTCGATATTGGTCTGCAAAATGGAAACCGTTCCCGGATTCGCTTCTGCGGCATACACTATTCCCTTTTCCCCGACAATTTTAGAAGCTATCACCGACATCAATCCGATGTTTGCGCCGATGTCTAAAAAGGCTGATCCCGGTTTCAGGTACTTTTCCAATAACTGGATGGTTCCTTTTTCGTATGTCCCGGTCTCAAAAAGCGAAAGTTCCACCCCTTTATCCAACGACGGATCGATCACCATTTTCACTCCGTGAATGGTTTTCAGTACATGTTTTCCAGCTGATTTCGGATCCGGCAGCAAGAGTTTGGGTAAAGCAACCGAAAGCCTGCGAATTCCTTTGACATCCCAATCGCGGAGTGCAGAGATGAATTTGTGACGGAGTAAAAAAGATCTTTCAGGGATAGACATTGGTACGAAGTTATCACTTATTGTTGGATTATTCAGCTGAGCCCAGGTCTGAATCTACAAATAATGATTTCGTTATATAACGAATACATAATATCATGATATCCGGATATCATTTTTTTGCTCTAAACGCTTGTTTCAAATCATCTTTTCCGCTAACTTAATCAAGAAACAACATTTTATGGGACGATCTAAACATCTACAGTACACTGTTCAAGAATTAAATGGTGCCAGAATTGGCCGTGCTATTGCCGCATCTGCAAGGGTGGTTATCCTTCAAGAAATCAGTAAATACCATATTGTTACAAACAAATATATTTCTCAAAGAGTAAGTCTAAGTGGAGCGGCTGTATCACAGCATTTACAAATCTTGAAAGAAACCGGTTTTATTGAAAGTAAATATCTTGGCGACGAGGAAGGTTTTCAAGGTTACACATTTACGAAACAAGGTGAAGTTGATTTCGGTAATATTAAAGGGATTATATAAAAAACGCCAACCTGAAACAGATTGGCGTTCTTATTATAATTAGTTATTTAAGCGTAAAGCTCTTCCTGCAGGCTTGCAATTTTAGCATCCTGCAAATAATCGTCGTAAGGCATCATTTTATCAATGAAACCATTCGGAGTTAATTCGATAATTCTGTTCGCCACGGTAGAAACCAACTCGTGGTCATGCGATGTAAACAGCATGGTTCCCTGGAAATCCGACATTCCGTTGTTTAATGCAGTAATCGATTCCAGATCCAGGTGGTTTGTCGGTTCGTCCATCATCAGGAAGTTTGCCTTAGCAAGCATCATTCGCGACAACATACAACGTACTTTTTCACCTCCCGAAAGAACAGTTGCGCTTTTCAATGCTTCTTCACCGGAGAACAACATTCTTCCGAGGAATCCACGAAGGTTTACTTCTTCTTTCTCTTCATCCGTTTGGGCATACTGGCGCAACCAGTCGATCAAAGACAATTTATCCTGGAAAAAGGAAGAGTTATCGTTCGGTAAATAAGCCGTCGTGATCGTAGTTCCATACGTAAAATCTCCCTTATCAGCTTGCATGTTTCCGTTCAACACTTCGAAGAATTGGGTAATTGCCAACGAGTTTTTGGAAACGATTGCCACTTTATCTCCTTTATTCAATGTGAACGACAAATCCTTGAACATGTATTCACCTTCGTGCATTTTGGTTAATCCGCTTACAGTCAAAATCTGATTTCCGGCATCACGTTCCTGCTGGAAAGAAATTCCTGGGTAACGACGGGAAGACGGCTGGATTTCTTCCAGATCCAATTTCTCGATCAACTTACGACGGCTTGTTGCCTGCTTGGATTTTGAAGCATTCGCAGAGAAACGTGCGATGAAATCCTGTAATTCCTTCTTCTTATCTTCCGCTTTCTTGTTTTTGTCAGCACGCTGACGAGCCGCCAACTGGGAAGATTGGTACCAGAATGTATAGTTACCTGTAAACAGGTTGATTTTACTAAAGTCGATATCGCAAATATGCGTACAAACCGTGTCTAAGAAGTGACGGTCGTGAGATACTACGATTACTGTATTTCTGAAATCCAGCAGGAAATCTTCCAACCACCCGATCGTTTTCAAATCCAGGTCATTGGTAGGCTCATCGAGTACCAGGACATCCGGGTTTCCGAAAAGCGCCTGTGCCAGCAAGATACGTACTTTGTATTCGGAAGGAACATCTTCCATTTTCATATAATGCTTGCTCTCGTCGATACCTAAGTTGCTTAACAATGTAGCCGCATCGGTTTCGGCATTCCATCCTTCCAAATCAGCAAATTCAGCTTCCAATTCCGAAGCCTTCATTCCGTCTTCATCCGAAAAATCAGGTTTTGCGTACAAAGCATCCTTCTCGGTCATGATCTCAAACAAACGTTTGTGTCCCATGATTACCGTTTGCAATACTTCAAATTCGTCAAAAGCAAAGTGGTTCTGACTCAATACCGCCATACGTTTTCCCGGCTCCAGTTCCACACGTCCGGAAGTTGGGTCCTGCTCACCGGTTAAAATCTTTAAGAAGGTAGATTTACCGGCACCATTCGCACCAATAACACCGTAGCAGTTACCTGAACCGAATTTGAGATTCACATCATCAAAAAGGACACGCTTACCGAATTGAAGGGATAAATTATTTACTGAAATCATGAGAAATACTTGGAATTTTGGTGCAAAGATAGCACATATTCCCCCGTTATAAAAAAGAAATACACAAATTATCAATTATTAAGGATTTAAATATCAAGGGGCTTTCCGCCGTGGCTGACTAAGCCCCTCTTGATCATTCATCCTTGATAATTAGTAAACTACTACGCGATGAGTAGATTTCGCAGTTCCCTGAACAGCATTTAGAATGTAACAGCCTTTTGCCACGTTCATCGGGATATTAACCGTCTGAACTCCTGAAGCAGCAGGAACTTCTGTTGTAGAAATAATTGCCCCCTTCAAATCCATTACCAGTAACTTCATACCGGCTTCCGGATTGGCAAGTTCAACCGACAGGTCTGAACCGCTTGCAACCGGATTCGGAGCAATGGAAATCGCCGACAGCAATTCGTTATCACCGATACCCAATGTTCCCGAGATATTGAAATTATCGAAATAGAAATTGGATGAGAAATCGGAAGCGATGAACTCGAATTTGAATTTCGTCTTGTTATCAGAAGCATTTGGCGTGTAAGTGAAACTTGCTGTTTTCCAGTGCAGGTTGTTCGAAGGAACGAAATCCGTATTTCCGACATATCCGGCGGTAAGCAACTCGGCTCCTGTTAGCATATCGCGCTGGATCCAGGTTTTTCCGCAGTCTCTGGAAGAGTAAACAATCAGTTTCTCTGTGATATCTGCCGTTGCAGTTGCTTTTGAACCATAAGCATAATCAAATGAAATGGTGATGTTGGAGGTGTTTCTCAGGTCGATTGCCGGTGAGATCAGATAATCTTTGGAATTCCCCAAACGATCATTGTAATACCAGTCCTCCGTGAACATCTGGGCATTTGCAACGTCCTTGAAATTATTCAGTTTGAAGCAAGCTGTATTTCCTTTTCCTCCGGAAGTGACACGATTAAACGCGGCGTAATTACCTTCAGGGTTATGCGTAATCCAGAAATTCGCGTTTTGATTGAAATCTTCCATGCGCGGACCTGTGTATTCTGCCCAATCGCCCTGGATGTAAATCATGTTATTGATTGTTTTGGTGTCTGATCCTACGGAATTGCCAACTGTTAGAGTGACATTGTACCATCCCGGAGCGGCATAAGTAACCGTGGGATTTTGTGTGGTCGAAGTTGCAGGACTTCCGCCCGGGAAGCTCCAGGACCAGGAAGTAACCCCGGCTTTCCAGGAAGCATCTTTGAACAGGATCGGATCGTTTGCACAAGCGGTCATTGCATTTGCATTTTGCAACAAATTCCCTGAAGAACCGTTTACATCCACATAAAAATCTGCCACCGGAATACAAGTTACCGGCGTCAAAGTGCTCGTTCCCGTATGCACAAGGTTTTCTGCCGTATACAGGTTGTTTCTGCCACTTGTTGTCTGATCCAGAACATTGTTCATAAAGTTGGACTGGCCCTTGGTGAACATCGCGGAACAATAAGCATATTCCATGTAATTCTGAATGTTATCGATCACATCGAAAGGCCAGTAATTTCCCGGTGTTGTCGGTTCCGTACAGGTATTCGCGCTCAGATCGCAGTGATCCAAACCGATACAGTTAGGCGTATCCCCGATACCGTCATCCATTCCGCAATTGGACGTGGATCCCGGGTCGTTGTTATTTCCCCAGGTGTGCGACAATCCGAGGTAATGTCCCACTTCATGAGTCAATGCTCGTGAACGGTAAGGAATACTCGTTCCGATACTTCCCGTAGAACGGTGCACCATCACGACACCATCACGCCAGAATCCTGTTCCGGTAACATCGGTCGGATAATGAGCAAAACCGGCTACATCCGGATCATCCATCGTTCCGATTACCCAGATGTTCAAGTACTTGTCGCGATCCCATTGATTCAGCTTGGAATAGCTGTCTGCCGCAACTGTTTGATGATTGTAAACGTGCTCAATTCCGTTGGTACAGTTCCCCCATGGATCCAAAGTAGCCAAACGGAATTCCAGGTGTGTATTCCCGATAATCGTATCAAAAGGCGATACAACTCCGATTGTATCCTGGTTGCGTTTCCCGAAGTCTTCATTCAGGATACGGACAGCGTCCTGGACCTGTTGATCTGAAATGTTTTCTTCTCCGTATTCGTGAATGACGTGAAATACGATCGGAATGATACGGACGGTTTCCGATTTTCCGTTTACGAGCCGGTTTTCGGTGTAACGGTGCAGCAGTTTTTCGTAATCTGCTTTGATTTGCGGATTTTCAGCGATTAATTTTTGACGCTGTTTATCGATTCCGCAACTAAAGTGCGTTTCCTGAGCAAAAGCCTTTCCCGTAGAAAGAATTCCCGTGAAAGCAAACGCCCCAAGTAGTAAATTTCTGCGCATGTTAAATAGTTTAATAGATTGGACATCATTCTCTTATGATGTGAATCTTTCAAATTCGAGGGCCCATTCGCATTTTTAAAATCACATGAAACAAATGTAGATGAAGTAATTATACGTTTTGTTAAATGTTCATTTGTTTAGTTAAATGTCATTCAGAAGAATTAAAAGCGTGGAAATTTGAAATAAGTGGTGGCCGATTTCTGTTAAAACGATCGGATTCAGATATTAAATGGATAAAAATGGATATAAAAAACGTAGGGGCGGAAAATTTTCCGCCCCTACGTTTTATTATTTTGAATTCAACATTTTGAATTTTCAATTACTTATTCATCCACTTCAGGTTCAAAGCGTAAAGGAAGATAAACAATCCGGAAATAATCAGGTTCATGATGACGGAAACCATCGGTACCATGTGAGAAGGAACAATCAGGAATGTTCCTCCGATGCTGATCAGGTTGTAAATAATGTACAGGTGAAATCCTAAGCGCTTTCCTCTGAACATAAACAATACACCTACGAATCCGGTAATCATCGTCAAAGCATTGATTCCCAAAACAGCCCAGTAACGGTGCTGCTGATAAACAGTCAAATCTGCTGCCTGTTCAATCATATCTGCAATGGTTGTCAGTTGCTTATCCCGCATTTCGCTTGCGGTTTGAATAAGCTGGTTGTAGGCTTCCTGGATTTTTTCCGGGCTCGGTTCGCCACCGATCAGGGTAAATAAAACGCCCAGCAAACCGAAACCTACGGTTATAAAACTCAAAATACAAAGTACGGTCAACAATACCGGTCTTTTTTGGTTCTGTTCTGTTTCCTGGTTGATGTTCATATAGTCTTCGTTCATATTCCGTTTTTTACAAATTCTTTACTTGCCTGCATCAATGGGTGCATGTACCCGTCTTCCTTCACAAAAGGAACTTTGCCTCTAAAGTTAGCAAATATCTCTTCCTGGCGCTGTCCGGATTTAGCCGGTCTGCGGAATTCCAGCGACTGACATGCATGCAGAATCTCAATTCCCTGGATCGAATAACAATTGTCAATCACCCGGAATAATTTTGTTGCTGCGTTGGCTCCCATGGAAACATGATCTTCCTGCCCGTTGCTGGAATCAATGGTATCGATACTTGCCGGTGTACACAACTGTTTGTTCTGGCTCACGATCGAAGCGCAGGTATATTGCGTAATCATGAAACCGGAATTCAATCCTGGTTTTGCCACCAAAAACGCCGGTAAATGGCGTGTTCCGGAAATGGATTTGTAAATGCGGCGTTCGCTGATGCTTCCCATTTCTGCCAAAGCTATTGCTAAAAAGTCCATTGCCAGGGCAAGCGGTTGTCCGTGGAAATTCCCGGCAGAAACCACGATGTCATCATCGGGGAAAACGGTTGGATTATCTGTTACCGCGTTGATCTCGCGTTCCACGATCGTTGCGCAATGTTCAATCGTATCGTAAGAAGCTCCGTGAACCTGCGGAATGCATCGGAATGAATACGGATCCTGTACATGTGCCTTTTCACGGTTTGCCAATTCACTGTCGGCCAATAGATTTCTGAAAATCTCTGCTGTTTTGATTTGTCCGACCTGGTTGCGGATTTCGTTTACCTGAACGCCAAACGGTTCTTTGCGCCCGTCGTACCCATCCAGGGAAATTGCAGCAACTTCGTTGAATTGCTTCCACAATTTGCGTGCATGGGAAATGGCGTAAGAAGCGTATCCCGACATGAATTGTGTTCCGTTCAGCAAGGCCAATCCTTCTTTCGATCTCAGAGCAATCGGCTGAAGGCCAAAACGCTCATTGATTTCCTGAGAGGTGTATTCTTTTCCTTCGAACAGCACTGTTCCTTCACCCAAAATCGGCAATACCAAATGCGCCAAAGGAGCCAAATCACCGGAAGCACCCAAACTTCCCTGCTGGAAAACAACCGGGTGAATGTGATTGTTGAAGAAGAAAACCAACCGTTCTACGGTTTCAAGCTGAACACCTGAAGCTCCGTGGGAAAGTCCCATCACTTTCAGGATCAATAATCTTCTCACGATTTCTTCCGGAACGCGCTCCCCCATTCCACATGCGTGGGAAAGTACCAGGTTTCGCTGCAATTGTTCCAGGTCTTCGGAAGAAATCGCCGTATCGCACAAACTTCCGAAACCGGTATTTACTCCGTAAATCAACCGGTCGCTTTTTGCTACTTTCTCATCTAAATAAGTGCGGCATTTTACGATGGCTGCTTTTGCTTCTTCACTGATCGAAATTTTGGCGTTCGAAGCGAGTATCTGATCGAGTTTCTCTAAAGAAACCCATTGATTATCTATGATAAAATGGTCCATGTTGTTTTAAGCTTTAAAAAAATGAAGCAATTCGTTCTCCGTCATTGCCTGCTGTTCTCCCGATTCCATGTTCTTGATCTGCAACTGTCCTTTGTTCAGTTCATCTTCACCGATCAATGCCACATACTTCACCTTGCGGTTATCGGCGTACTTGAATTGCTTTTGCATCTTGGCAGCGCTCGGATACACTTCACAGTCCACACCGATTTGACGTAATTTTTTCGTCAGTTTCATGCAATAGGCTGCTTCCTTGTCACCAAAGTTCGCGAACAGCAATGTCAAGCCGGCATTGGTATCTTCCGGGTATAAATTCAATTCGTTCAATACGTCGTAAATGCGGTCTGCCCCGAAAGAAATCCCAACTCCCGAAAGCCCGGAAAGTCCGAACAAGCCGGTCAAATCATCGTAGCGTCCGCCACCGCAGATCGATCCCATTTTTACATCGTGCACTTTCACCTCGAAAATAGCTCCGGTGTAATAGTTCAGTCCGCGCGCAAGGGTTACGTCGAAAACAACTTCTGCACGTTCCAGTCCCAATTCTTTGGTTTGGTTCAAAACGAATTCCAACTCTGCTATTCCTTTCAACCCAATTTCTGAGTTTGAAAGGAAGGATTTCATTTGTTCCAAACGCGCTTCATTATCGCCGTTCGTTTTAAATAACGGAGAAATGATTTCGATCGCTTTGTCTGAAACGCCTTTTTCTTTCAATTCCTTCACCACACCTTCTTCACCGATTTTATCCAGCTTGTCGATGGCAACCGTGATATCGATCAGTTTGTCGCTCTCGCCTGAAACTTCTGCAATTCCTGAAAGGATTTTGCGGTTGTTGATTAGAATCGTAAAGCCGGGAATCCGGAGATTCGTCAATACCTGGTCGAAAATCTGCACGAAATCCACTTCATACAATAAGGAATCCGAACCGACTACATCGGCGTCACACTGGTAAAATTCCTGGTAACGGCCGTGCTGCGGACGATCGGCTCGCCAAACAGGCTGGATCTGGTAGCGTTTGAAGGGAAATGATAACTCATTCTGGTGCTGCACCACGAAACGTGCAAAAGGCACGGTTAGATCGTAGCGCAAAGCTTTTTCTGCCAATGAATTTGCAAAACGCGCTAAGTTTTCCGATTGCAAGGCTTCCAAATCGGCCTTTTTCATTTTTTCCCCTGAATTCAAAATGCGGAATATCAAGCGGTCTCCTTCCTCTCCGTATTTCCCCAATAAAGTGGTGGAAAGTTCGAAAGAAGGTGTTTCGATCGGTGCAAACCCGTAACTTTTGAAAACGGATTTGATCGTGTCGAAAATATACGTACGGCGAGCTACCTCGTCTGGTAGGAAATCTCTGGTCCCTTTTGGGATTGCCGGTTTTTGAGCCATTGTTAAATTATTTGGGGCAAATTTACTTTTTTTCCGGCGAAATCAGTCATATAAAACAGTCGCCATGCGATTAATCGGGAATTAATCACCATGCTCACCCACTCTTAATTTTTGACCACTGATGCACAGATAAAGAGAGGCGCTTACCAGTCGCCTCTGTATTGCAAAATTTATAAATTGTTGGTATTCTTAAAAGGCGAGGTGGTGCACCTGCGCTAAAGCTATTGGCGACACGTGATAAGTATTAACCGGGCTAAAAATCTGCACATCTGTGGTAAACCAGAAAACACCATTCGTCAAAATTGGCCTGGATGATTAATCATGCTCATAGTGTTTGGTTTGGTTAGCTAAAATATTCATTGACGCATCCTTTAAATAAAATAGAATTGTTTTACCTTTAATTCGAATCAAAAAAACCGCCTCATGAAACTCGCTTTTATTTCCTTTGCTATTCTATTGCTTTTGTTCGGATGTTATAAGGACAAATCTCATCTCAGAGGTTATGACGCATTTTTTTCAGGACACTATACTAAAAACGGAATTAGAATCGATTCATACAGAAAGCATTATATTAAAATAGTTTCCGTAAGTAAAAATGAGATCAATTGCTCGAATTCGTTGTACGATGACGTGGATTTCACACTCAAAAGAGATGGAAAGCTGGTATCCGGAATCCTAACTGTTTCCGGTTGGGGAGGAAGCGGTCCTCCAATTGGACCAAGCTATTCTTCAAGCGATATACATATAGAAGGGACCTTGAAAAAAAAGGCGGGATATTATGAAATTTCCGGGTATTATCAATATATCTATTACGAAGTAACCCAACAAAATCAGGATACTACCCAATATCAGGTAAGTGGTGAATTTTGGATCAAAAAACAGGATAAAACAAAGTAGGCCACGCGATTAATCATGTGCCTACCGGTATTATTTAAGGAATCAATTCCTGCAATTCGAATTTCGGAGCGCCTTTTACACCGTTTTCATTGTAGTAATCCACGAACCGCATTTTATAATAACGGCCCAAAACGGTTTTCACGATAAACGTGCGGTTGCTGTTCACCACATATGTTCCGTTGTCGAAATCGTAGGTTTTCCAGTCGTAACCGATTACGTTAATGCGGTCTTCAAATGCCGATTCCACAATGTCTGCGTGGGTCATATTCTCAAAAGGAATACTTACTTCCTGTACTTTTACTCCGTAGCGGTTCGACAAAACTCCAACCACCGAATAAGGCGTATGTTCATCGAAAACATGACAGTAAGCCGTGAATATCAAATCCCAGGTCGCTTTATCCGGTTCGATGTCTTTCAAAGATCCGCTTCCGGTCATGGAAAAATAAGTAAACCCGGCCGTTGTTGATTTCGGGATTGTGAAGGTTTGAATGGAAGAGCTGCTCAAATCCGCAAACTGGATCTGGTATTCGGTTGTTGATACGGAAACCACTTTCAGTTTTTTCTTTCCCAGGTTGCCACCGGTAAGTGCTGTTCCCAAATCAATGGCATACACTTTCCCCAAACTCTGCCAATCTCCGATCGCTGTCGAATCCAGGTTCCCGGTATGATAATCCCAGGTATAAGTTAAACCGGCATCGGAAGTCAGAGCCGTAATATCTGTTTCGTTGGAAAGTGCAGCAGCCATAATCCGCGATTCGTTCAGCAGGACGTGAAAACCGTTGTCTCCCGCTTCGAAAGCCAAATCCCACACTTCGCGGTTGTTTTGACGGATAATGGAATTGGTTTCCAAATCGTAATAGATCTGGTTGGCGTAATTTCCGCCCAACTCTACCTGTGCAGTCGTTGCACCTGAAACTGGCTTTTCAACCGGGATTTCTTTTTTAAAGCATGCGCCTAAAACCGGGATCAATGCGATTAAAAGTGCTTTTTTCATTGCTTTGATTTTATCAAATAAGTAATATTCAGGTAGAAACTTCTTCCCCAGGCAATCGGTGCTGTTCCCGAACCGGAAACGTGTGCACCGCCGGAAGTTCCGCTTCCCGCATTGATATTCGTCACATTCAGTAAGTTCTTGCCGCCCAGTGAAACGCTCAGTGTTTTCTTCAGGAACCATTGCTGAACCTGTAAATCCAATAAACTGTAATCGGAAATGAAGGATTGCGTAATGGAAGCATCTTCATTCAGGAAGTAAGCAACCACTTTCCCGGTGTATTTATAGAAAGCGCTGAATTTGGTTGTTCCGTTCTTTAACTGGTAAGAAACGTTTGAAACCAATTCCGGCGAATAGGCATATCGATTGTCCGAATAGTTGGAAGCCGTTCCGATATAGTTAAATCCGACATTTACATTCCATTGTTTTTGCCCCACTTTCACCAAGGATTGAATTCCTCTTGCATAAAACTGATCGATGTTGAAATAGCTGTAATTCACTCCGTCTGCGGATTGCGACAAACTGATGCGGTTGTGAATATCCTGGTAATACCCGGACAACTCAAATCCTAACTGGAATTTCTTCGGTTCCCAATTGAAGTTATACCACCCCTGCACGTGGTTCGCGATTTCGGGTTTCAAGTCCGGGTTTCCGTGAATGTTGTGGTTGATATCCACAAACTCCATGTACAATTCCTTGATGGAAGGCGAACGGAACCCCGAGGCAATACTTCCGCGCAAAATGTGTTTTTTCTTTCCCAATTTCACATTCAAAGCCGGCATAAATGCTTCTTTGTAGAGCGAATTATAGGTAAAGCGCAATCCCGGTTTCAGGTGCAGCCAATTCCAGGGCGCCCAATTGAATGTACCGAAAAGCGCGTAATCTCCGATTTCTTTCCGTTTGTTCTCAATGCGGTTCCCGAATCCTTCTTCGTAGTTGATATCGTAACCGACTTCGTAATTGAACTTGCGGTCGAAATTATTCCGGGTCAGGGTAACGCGGTTGAAATAAAGAATAAAACGCGAAGTGTCCTGTTCCGACATCGCCAGCAATTTGCGGTCAAGTGTGGTGAGATCCGTCAGGTAAGAATTCTTGATGCGTTTGTAATTGGAATAGTTCAGCTGTACATCCAGTTTCAAATCTTTTTTCAACCAGCCGATTACTTCCAGTCCAGCATTCTGGCGATTGGTCACGTATTCGTCGTCAAAAGCTGAAATCTGATAGGGCGCTCTGGGGTAACCGCGGTTCACGATTTTCTCCCGGAAAAGATCCAGTGAAGGAATCAGTTCTATTTTTTTGAATTTCCAGGAGTATTTCAATCCGCCCAAATACTGTTCTTTCATTTTCCACTGCTGGAAGCGCCCGGAATCTGCCAGTTCCTTTTTCGGGAATTCGATGGCTTTGTCGCCGGGTGTCCAGCCGTCAAAAAAATTGCGTGCTCCGTATGCAGAAATGGCGTGATTCTTCACGCGCGAAGTCACTCCGAGGTTCAGGTTGTAATTCCCGACCGTTTCGTAGAAAGCTCCTAAGTTTATGTCGTAGCCTTTGTTTTTCGGCTTTTTAGTGATCAGATTAATGGTACCTGCCATGGCGTTACTTCCATAGTTGGTACTGAGTGGTCCTTCTACGATTTCCACCCGTTCGATGTTGGAAAGGTTGATCTGGCTCAAATCGATGTTTCCGTTTTGGCGGCCGATTACCGGAACTCCGTCTATCAGGATTTTGACTCCTTCCCCGCTGATTCCCAGCATCGACATTCCGCTTCCGAGGATTTGGTCCTGGCTGATGCGGATATTCAATTCGTTTTGCAATAAATCGCGCAGATTTACCGCTCCTTTCGCTTCGATGGTGGCGCGGTCGATCAGTTTTACTTTATTCGTGGAATTGGTTACCGATCCCGCACCCAATTGCCCGGTAATGACTACTTCACCGATGTCTTTGGCGTTTGTGCGCAGCTGAACACGGTGATTTTTTCCTTTTGAAATGGTATCGGTTTCCTGGTGAAAACCGTCCGTACTGACTTTCACAATCAGTTGCTTTCCAGTTGCGTAAAAAGCCTCCGGAACGACCAGGATTCCCCGTTCATCCGATTGAACATAATTTGTTTTCTTCGCATCCGGGTTCTGGATGGCGACTTGTGCAAACGGCACAGCTATCCCCGCTTCATCTTTGATGTATAAAGTATCCTGAGCAGTCGCCAAACCACTCAGGATACTCATCAAAATAAGCAAATACGCTTTTGGATTCATGATTTACAATTCTGCGATCAATTTTCTCCAGGATTCCAATTCGGGAACTCCCGGTTTGCGTGCTCCAAAAAGCGTACACACCAATTCTTTTTTCGCGTTGAATAACTCCAGGGAAGTGACGATTCCGTCTTCCGTTGGTTTGCGTACAATCCAGGATTCAGCAATGGCATCTTCTTTTGCATGCAGGTTGAATAGCGGGTCCAATACATTGATCCACGGGCCATGCTCTACGATATTTTTCACTTCACCGGTGTGGATTTGAATCATTCCTGCATTCCCAACAAATACCATGATGGAAACCTGCTCTTTTGCAGCTGCTTCCAATGCTCTTCGCAAAGCTTTGTTGTCGGTCTTTTTCGCATAAGTTTCATCCGGGGCGAAACGCAAAGCCTGTGTTCTGGTTAATTTGTGCTTTCTCAGCAAACCGAAGAACTCGTGCGTATCTTTCAGGTTGATCCATCCTTCCTGGAATGCTTTCACGTCGATTTCGCTATCCGGTAATTCAGGAGATTCCAATGGCAATAAAGCACCGATTTCCAATTCCGAAGACTGGTTTTCGTCTTTGTATTTTGCGACCAAAGCTTCATAAGCTTCCATATTGCTTTTCGACTCCAGGTAGATTTTGTGCGTAGCAACTCCGTCTGTTGTAAAGAACTGCAAGCTATGACGTGGTTTCTCATCTCCTTCGGTTACTGCAAATGCATATGCCCAGGAATTTGGGAAAATACGCAAATCGATATCTTTTCCTACGAAAAGGGATGCATGCGGAGTTGTGCTGAAGTTCTCGTAAATTCCTTTACGTTCGTGAACCACATCGTCATTGCGTGTCAAAGCCATTACAAAACCCAATGATTCGATCTCACGCAAGATTGCTACAAATTCAGGGCGCAAACGAACTGCTGTCGTTCCAACACCCAAAGCAACTAATTCCGCCTCTGAAGCATTCAAACGCTTCGCATATTCTCTGATTCTCAATTTCGGTTCGCTTTCTTTCAGTTGTTCGAAAGCTTCTTTTAATGACAAAGTTGTTTCCATTGTTGTTGTTTATTTAATTCATTCCTGATTTGCTACCGCAAATCATCTATCGGAGGCAGCGCCTCCTCTTATTTCATTATTACTTAACAGGCTGGATGTATAAGAGATGTGCCGGTAAAACACTTCTCCGTCCAGTGATTGGATTTTTTCCAATTCGATTTGATATGTTTCACTTAGTAGTTCCGGGCTCATGACTTCCTGAACGGTTCCGTCCATGATCACTTTTCCCTGCTTCATCAACAACACACGGTCCGCATACTGGTAGCACAAATTGATGTCGTGCATGACTACAATCACACTTCCGCGCTTATCGTCTACAAACTTGCGGGCATATTTCAGCAATTCGATCTGGTAGCGCACATCCAGGTTGTTGAGCGGTTCATCCAGGAACAAATACTTCACCGGCTGGATTTCTCCTTCGCTTTCCAATTGCAGCAATACCCTTCCGAATTGTACCCGCTGCTTTTCTCCCCCGGAAAGGAAATTGAATTCCACATCCAAAAGTGCCTGCAGATTCAGTTCTTTCACAATTTTCTCAATCACTGTTTTGTTGAACTGATTTTTTGTTTCCGGGTAACGGTAACGGGCCATTTCCAACACTTCACGGACCGTAAAACTGGAAGCGATCATGCTTTCCTGGTGCATGTATGCGCGGTACTTGGCCAATTGGTCAATCGTCCATTCGTTCAGTTCCTTCCCGTAATAGGAAACACTTCCCGAGCTCGGTTGCAATCCGCTGGAAAGCAATTTCACCAGGGTACTTTTTCCAGCTCCGTTCGGACCAAGGATCACGATAAACTCTTCCTGTTCGGTCGTAAAACTGACCGGCTGCAGGATTTGTCTGCCTTTGACTCCAAACGCTATGTTTTTTGCTTCTATCACACCGAGAATTTGCGTTTGTGTTTAAAAATGATTGCAATGAAAACCGGGGTTCCCATCAATGCGGTAATGATTCCGATCGGCACTTCCGTGGGAGGTAAAATGGTCCGTGAGATCATATCTGCCACCGAAAGCAGGATTGCCCCGAAAAACGCACTGAAAGGCAATAGCACTTTGTGGTCGGGCCCTGCTACAATGCGAATGATATGCGGAACCACCAAACCGATAAAACCGATTACTCCGGCCATGGAAACGGCAGAACCAACCATGCAGGTTGAACAGATAATCACCAGCAACTTAATAGTTTTCACTTGATAGCCCATGTATTGTGCGTTGCTTTCGCCCAGTGCCAGTACATTCAAGCTTTTGGCACGGAAGAATATAACGATCATCGGGACAATGGTGAAAACAGCCAGCAAGATCACAGAATCGTTGTTTGCAGACCCCAAACTTCCCAGTGTCCAGAAGGTCAGATCGCGCAATTCATCATCGGTTGCAAAGTAAGTCAGCAACCCGGTCAGTGCAGCTGTCAGCGCATTCAAAGCAATCCCTGCAAGAATCAGGGTCAACGAATTGATCTCGCCATTACTCAGCGACAAGCGGTAAACGATAAATGCCACGATGGAAGCTCCCAGAAAGGCTACGATAGAAAGGGAAAGTCCCTCGTTGAAAATAATCAACCAGGGAACCAATCCGTTGAACAAAATGAATAGTGATGCAAAAAGAGAGGCACCCGTTGAGATCCCGATTAAAGCGGAATCGACCAAAGGGTTCCTGAATATTCCCTGTAATGCCGCACCTGAAACTGCTAATCCTGCACCTATCAAACAGGAATAGACTGCTCTTGGAAACCGAATGTTGTAAACTACCTGGTATTCGATATCCGTTATTTTCAGACCGGTCGTAAAACCGACTTTTTCAATCAAACTGCCAAAGACATGGGACACCGGGACATGAACGTTCCCTACTGACAAGTTTATTACAAAGCAAACTATCAGTAAAACCACTAACAAAAGACCTATTATCCGCTGTCTTGACATAACTTTTTGTTCCAAAAAGTTCAAGGTTCAAAAGGTTTAAATGTTCAAAGAGTTTAATTAACCTTTGGAGCTTTTTACACTATTGAACTTCCTTTGAACCTTCTTTGAACTATTTGATCTTTTTAAACGCTTTATTCAATTCCGTAAGCGCTTCAGCTACACGCGGACCGAACCCGCTCAATAACTGGCCGTCCATCTGGATCAGCGCTTTGTTTTTTCCTGCTGTTGTTGTTGCTACTCCCGGTACGTTGAAAATTCCGTCAGGCCCCAGGCTTTGCGCTCCTGAAGTGAACATCAGGATCACATCCGGGTTTGCCGCAATCACCGATTCGCTTGTCAGAGGTTTGAAGTCCGTGAAACCTTTCCCTGCATTTTCTCCGCCCGCCAAAACGATCATTTTTTCAAGCGGAGTATTTTCTCCGGCAACCATCAATGTTCCCGCACCTCTTGCATAAACGAACAGTACTTTCGGCTTTTTGTCAAGCTTGCTCAATTTTTGGATATCTGCATCGATCTTAGCAGTCAACTCTTTGGAAGCATCTTCTTTACCCAGCCACTTAGCAACATCTTTTATCAAAGACTTTGCATCTGCTACACTGTTCGGGTGTTTGAAGGTTACCAATTCGATCTTCGCCTGCTTCAATTTAGATTTCAAATCCGGTGAAACCTCATCTTCCAGCATAACCACGTGTGTAGGATTCAATGCCAGCAAGCTCTCTACCGCCAGTTTACGCACGTGCCCCAAATTCGTCAGCTTTTCAGCTGCTGCCGGATAAGTGCTGGTCACATCCACGCCAATGAGTTCCTTTTGGGAACCCACTGCGTAGATGATTTCTGTTATTGAACCGCTCAGAGAAACGATTCGTTTTGCTTCGACTTTTGCTTCTTTTTGTTCTTCCTGCTTTGCTCCTGAATTACAAGCTGTAGTCAGTGCCAAAAGAGCCAGAAATAAAAAACCAATCTTTTTCATCTTTTCTTTTTAAGCGGAAGATTAATGTTGTACAACCAAACGTTGTGTAGTTGTTGCAGCTCCGTTGGAAACCTGAACCAGGTAAACCCCGTTTGTGAAATCTACAGTTGAAATAGTCATTGCCTGTAAAGCATTGGAGGTTGCAGCATTTTCAAATACCACCTGACCTGTCATGCTCACCACTTTTACCGTTGCATCTGATTCTGAATCAACCATTACGGTTACCTGGTTTGCAGCAGGATTCGGGAAAATTCCGGAGATCAATTCCTTGTTCTCAGTAATCCCCAAAGACGATACTTTTTCTTTCTTGAAATTAAATTTACCCAGGCTTGTTCCCGAGAAACCTGTCATGATCAATCTCCAGTAATCCCCGTCTACATCTTTTACGAAGTAAACCAATGAATCTTCGATGGTGTAAGATCCGGAATAGGTTTTCCAGTCGTAACCGATTGTGTTGATGTCTTCTGAATAAGTTGCAATACCGAAAGACATGTCTGTTTCAGGGTTGTTCACCGGGTGAACTTCCGCTACTTCTACTCCCACATTGTGCAAAATACCTGTTACCATGTTGTATGGGTAAGGAGCCCCGTTGTTTGCAGCGTATTGAGTAAACAATAAATCCCAGGTCGTGGAAGCCGGTTCTCTGTCAACCACAGCACCACCTAATGGTAAATAAACAAAGTTTTTGGTTGCATAAGCAGTGATCCCTACTGTTGCAGATCCCGTTCCGCTGTGGTCAGCGTTGGAGTAATCAACCGTATAGGAAGAACTCATGAACGACAAGGAAACCGTAAACAATTTCACGGAGTTGTTTGTGTATTTAATCGCAAAAACGCGGTTTGCAACGATTCCTGTATGGTTTACAGCATCGTAATTTCCCCAACCGTAATCCGTTCCGCCTGCGCTTGCAGCGTTCAAAGCTCCTTCGCTCCAGGTTTCTTCGGAATTGTAAAGCGGAGTCCATGACGCCATTCCTGTTGTATCCGCTGTAGCCAAATCTGTTCCGTTGGAACCCGGTACCGCGTACACCGCCCCGATCTTGTTATTGAAGATGATAGATGCTGCCAATGGGTTTGAAGGGCTGATTGTTGTAGCAAATCCCAAATCCCAGTTGTTAGCAGCCTGTGCTGTTCCCTGCTCGTCATTTTGCAAGCTGTACCAAATGTTGTTTGCATATCCTGCGCCCATCGTTACTGAGTCGCTTACCAACTGTGCGTTTGAAAATCCTGCAAATGCCAGGAACGATAGAAGTAATCCTTTTTTCATGTTTGTTGTATTTATGGTATCCGTTGTAGGATTGTTTTAATTTATACTTAATCTAAATAACGATTGCAAAATTAGGTTTCAAACGAAGTGGACGCAATCGCCAAAATCAGCGGAAAAAAATACCTTTTTAAGGGTAGGTTTATTTTTTGAATACTTGATTTTCCATTTCGAACAGCAAAAGTTCGGAGAGAGATTTCACTTTTAGTTTCTTAAAACAATTCTTGCGATGGGTCTGAACGGTGTGCGGACTAAGCCCCAGTTCCCGGCTTATTTCTGCCGTGGTTTTCCCGTTCAGTAAGGATTCCACTATTTCTATTTCGCGTTTGGTGAGACTGAATTGCGCCGGAGAGGTAATTTCTTCATCCTGGTTCAGGATCTTATTCCAAACCTGTTCGCAATAGTAATTCTGGTTGTGCAAAATCTTCTGGAAAGCTTCCTTCAGTTCGTTCCTGGTGCAATTCATATCAATGAATCCTGAAACGCCGTAAGAAACCAGTTTCGGAAGAGCAGACACATCCCCGCTGATAATCAAAACTACCTTAATGCTGTTCGTATCTTCCGGATTCGTTTTCAGATTATTCTCAATTTCCAGGTAATTATCGGCGAAATTGTAAACTATTACCTGCTTTTGATCCGATAGCACCTGCCCTGCCTTTGGATTTCCGGAATGCCACTCCACCAATACCTCGCCAAGAATGGACTGGACCAACTCCCTGAATCCGAGGCTTATTAACTGGTTGCGACTATCTAAATACAGGTTCATGCTATGTAGAATAATTCTAAATAGCAAAATTGCTTCGGGATAGAGTATTGTGCAATACCACAAAAAAGGTAAATCAATTGCTCAAACTACCCTCCATACATTAATCGGATTTTACCGCTGCTGGATATGTCCTTTCTGATTCCCGGGGATGTGCAGCACCCAGTCGTAATAGCCAATAAAATGGGAATCGAAATAGCCTTTGTGCTTGTAGAGCGATCGCGGGAAATAGATTCGCTGCTTTTCCGTGAGGCCTTTCACGGAAGCCTGCGGTGCAACACCATCCTGCAGGCACGGAGCATCCTGTCCAACCGTATGCAGGTTACTTCCATACTGCCAAACCTGCTTCCATTCTTTCTGGTTGACAGTTCCTGCCGATGCATTTTCGGGAGCTAAAATGTAGTATCCTCCGAAATTAATCTTCCCGCGAAGCTGATCAATCATTCCCTGGGCATACGCAAAGCCCATGCTGTGGACCACCAGGTAAAGCGTGTCATTTTTAGACGAGTTCGGTAATTCATTGAGCATTTGATACAAATTCCTGCCGGCAATCCTTCCGCCGTTTGAACGGATGGCAAATCCTCTTTTGTTGGATTTCGTAGCGAGTAAACTGTAAGTCCGAGCTTTTTTGGAACCGAAAATTTTAGATCCCACCGTACTGGTAGTATAACAGGTGTGGTGTTTCGGATTTCTGCACCGTTTCGGGTACAAATTGGAATTTGTGGTAAAATTCAACAGGCTCCGGTGATTGGAGGTCGAAACGGAGTGGTGTCCGTCGGCGTAATAATATTCCGTAGGGTTGATGCGCAGTTTGAAGGTGTCATCGATTTGCCTCCACGGATTCCAGTAATTGTAGCGGTCCTCCGTAAACAAACGGTTGAGTGAATTCGGGAACTCCAGGCCGTTGCTGCGAATGTCTTCAAAATTTTCTTCGAAAGTACTTCCCAGGGAAGTCGGACGGTAACCGTTTACAAAAACCAGTACGCGTTTGGGCGGATCCTGCAATTTTAATTTAGCAGTAAGGTCAACACCCAAATGATTGTACACTTGGTCGCGCAGCCATTTTCCCTTCGCAGAATAGATTTTCACGACCATGTAATGGCTTTCTGCTTCAACCGGTTCATCCAGCAGGGAGGTCTTCAGGGAATCCGAGTTTGCAATCAGGCGCAACTTCAGGATATTCCCTTTGGAAACATTCATTTTGAAGTAAAGCACTTTCTTCCGTTCATACAGGAAATAATTGGTTTTCCGCTTGATGATCAACTCCGAACCAATATTCTTTTCTTCTAGCTTATTCGGGTGTGTATTATTGAATAAGAGATCCGCTACTTTTTTCTCGTTGAGCCCGGAATAGGATTTGATAATCCCGTCGGTAACTTCAAACCACCCGTATCCCATATCGACTGCTTTAACCAGTACGTATGACAATACGATCATCCCGGTCCACTGGATGAACCGTGAAAGTATATTCACCCAAAGCGGCTTTTTCATGCGTTTCCTGACAAATGCACGCAGTTTTCGGAAACCATAAACACACCCGAAAACAGACCCCAATACACTCAGGATGTGCAGCGCATTGAACGGTTTTGACCGGATGCGGAACAATGTTTTGTAGAGAATATTGTCGATTTGAAGATGATACGAATAGGTATTCTTCTTCATCGGGCGGCTGATCGAAGCTAAAAAACTGTTGTTCTTAAGTACGATCGTTCCGTCTTTTGACTGCTCGAAGAAATAATAAGCGATTAACCCGTTATTGGTCACCACTTCTTCATAGTCATCGATGATGGAATAAATGTGCGGATTTTTGTTGATCCTGACCCACTCTTCGTTATCCAGGTTCCATTTGTCGCGTTCTCTTCTGAACAGATCGATGGCTTCTACATTTGCAAAACCATCCACGTATTCTCCTGCAATTGCATGGGATAATTGCCTGGAATCTGTATTCACTACAAAACCCAGCGATTTATTCCGGACCATGTAGCCTTTCCATTTCGGATTGACAAACCCGGGAACAACAAAAAACAACAGGGTATTGACCGTTTTTTCCTTGTAGATATTCTTGTAAACATCCCGCGTGTGCCGCATCTGATCGGTATATTTCAAGCGATCGGAACCCGGATTTTCAAATGCATCCGAAACTTCCAGCGCATCATTTTCGAAACGCGGTTCAATGGTTACCTCAAACCGGACATTGGCAGGGGCAAAGAAGGCATTCAACTCTTTTTCCAGGCTATCCCGGTTGATTTTCGTTTTCAATAAAGGAACAATCCGGACTTTCTGGGTAACAACCGGTAGGACGGAAACATGAAGAGTTGAAACAACGGTTCCCCTGAATTTTGCCACCACATCGTAATCTTTATTGGAAGCCGGTAAGAATATCCGCTGTTTAATCTCGCTGATGTGTATACCCGGAATGCGGTTTTCATGAATGAAAAATTCAATCGAATCAACAGAAGGGAATTTAAAACGGTTGATCTTAAAATCGACCACATCTGTTTGTGCTTTTCCAACGGATTTATAAACTTCTACATAGAATTCGTCCTTGCTGTTTTTCTTTAAACGTTCATAAAAGCCAAAGCGTTGATTCTTATTCCTGACAAAACGCCCGTATTCAATGGGCAAATGGTCCAACGAATCTTTTCGCTCCTGTGAAAAAGCAAAGCCGGTCAGAAGGTAAAGTGAAATAAGAAACAGAATTTTTCGAAGCATGATCCCGGGTTAAATGGATGTTTTTCCCAGCCAGCGCAATACGTTGTCGCACCAGATCGCATCTGATTCTTTTTGGTCGAGAATCCCGACTTCGACCGCAAAATCGATCACTCTTCCCGGGTAAGAATTCGCTACGCCTTCCATTTCTCCCAATGGATACGGATCATCCAAACCGGAAACGATCTGGGAAGAACCTACCCGGATTTTGAGCAATTGAAGGGTATATGAATCGTGAACCAAGGTATCGAAAAACAAATTCGGGTGTCCCAAACTGGCACGCGGATCCCTGGCTTCAGTGAACAAATCCGGACGGCCGTCAAATCCCTGGAGCCTTCTTCCGTAGTTGGCCTGGCCCAGCATGCAACCGTGTGCAAAGCATGTCCGGATATCGGGGTATTTATTGACGAAATCTTTCAGTGCGTACATGTGCAGCGTATCCGCTGTTTGTGCCATCATCCAAACCAGGTGAAAACGCCAGTACATATCTTTCAGCGCCACCATTTTTTCACCGTCATACGGATGGATCTCAATTGCCAGCTTGTATTCGTTGGCCAATTCGAACAAAGGCAAAGTCGAATCATCAACCACCGAAAGCCATTCGTTATCTTTATTCAAAAAGTGTGTCGGCAGGCACAACAGGTTCATGTTCAAATCTTCCACGCAGCGACGGATCTCATCCAGCGCATCGTCCATATACAAAGGCTGAACCACAAATCCGCTTGTAAATTTATCCGGGCGGCGTTCCTGCACACTTGCATTGAAATCGTTTTGCCAGCGGATAGCATCAAAAGCATCCTGTTTCGACCAACCGTTGCAATAAACCTGTGACAGGTTCAGCATCACTCCGTGATCAATCTGATGCTTTTCCATCCATTCGATCTTCTCATCAAAAAAGAAACTCGGATCGGTAATCGGCCGCGCCCAATCGTCCTGTCTCATGAATTTTTTATCATCATCTATCCAAAACAATTTCTTTTCGCGCATGAATTTCGGAATTTCCGAAGGTTCAGGCAATATGTGTCCGTGACCATTGATCTTTAGTTTCTGCATGTTTGATGGAATGTTTATTCAAATTTAAGGAAAAAAGTAGGGGCGCGATTAATCGCGCCCCTACTTTTTGTATTTGAAAAAAATCTATTTACTAATCACCACCTGGTGGTATTTCGTTCCGAATTCACCATAGACCTGTAAGGTATAATGTCCGTTTGCATAAGCCGACAGATCAATTGTCTTCACCGGTTCGAACTGATCGATTTTCACATCGAAGATCAGTTTGCCCTGAGCATCCACCATTTTCAGGTTGGAGTAAGGCACATCCGATGTAATCTCGATCTGACCGATGGATGGGTTCGGATAGATGGACATGTTCCATTTCTCATTCTCTCCGACTGATAAACAAGGATCCACAATGATCGTACTTTGAGCCGTTCCGGAACATCCGTTCGCATCCGTGTAAATGTAAGTGATCGGGAAACTTCCTGCACCGCTCGCAGCCGGATCAAAACTTCCTGAACTCACTCCTGTTCCGGAATAGGTTCCACCCGCAGGAGATCCGCCTGTCAGCACAAATGCCGGGTTGTACGTACAAACCTGTCCTAAACTTGCAAATGCAACAGTTGGGTTTGAATTCACGGTTACCAGAACCTGATCTGTCAATTGACATCCGTTTCCGTCGGTTGCTGTTAAAGTATACGTTGTTGTACCTGCCGGAACAAATGCCACTCCATCCTGAACACCATTGCTCCATCCCAAAGTAGGTGAACCTGTTGAAGCCCCGGTTAAAGTAACCGAACCTCCTGAACAAATAGCCTGGTCATTTCCTGCATTCACACTAAACGGTGCCGCCGCAGTAATTGTAACCGGGTTGGAAGTTGAAGTACAACCTGCATTGGTTACCTGAACCGTATAAGTTCCTGCCGCGGAAATAGTAATGCTGGAAGCTGTTTCCGTAGTTGACCAGGTATTTCCGGATGTGTAAGAGGAAGTCAATGTCACTGTTCCTCCCGGGCACAGGATTGTTGAAGTTGGAGTGATTACCGGAGGTGTCGGTGCTCCCGGATCCGTTAAGCTTCCCATAATGGAGTTGGAAGCACATCCTGCCCCACTTGTCAAAACAATCGTGTAAGATCCTGCTCCCAGGCTGGAAATGGTAGTTGGCAACGAAGCAACAGTCGTTGATCCAGAAGCTGCTCCTGTCCAGGAAATGGATCCCGAACCTGTACCGTTAACTGCGATGGAACCCGTAGTTGAACCACAAGCATTTGGATCGGTTAATGTTCCCAAAGTAATTGCCGGTGTCGGATTTACTGTAATGCTTGTTCCCGCACTAGCTGTACTTTGACAGCCAGAAGCATTGGTAACCTGAACCGTATACGTTCCGGACGTGGACGGAGTAATCGTTTGTGTTGTTGCTCCGTTCGACCACAAATAGGACGATCCTGCTGTGGAAGTCAAAGTGGTCGGTGTTCCCGAACAGAATGTCGTTGGTCCGCTTGCACTGATTGTCGGTGCAGCAGGAGTCGGGTTAACTGTAACCGTTGTAGCTGCACTCGCTGCACTCTGACATCCGGAAGCATTCGTTACCTGAACGGTATATGTTCCTGCTGTAGTTGCAGTAATTGTTTGCGTCGTTGCACCATTTGACCACAGGTAAGAATTTCCTGCCGTAGAAGTCAATGCTACCGAACCTCCCGAACAGAATGTGGTTGCTCCGCCAGCCGTAATGGCCGGTGTAGCCGGAGTTGGATTTACCGTAACTGTCGTAGCTGCACTTGCCGCACTTTGACATCCGGAAGCGTTGGACACCTGAACGGTATATGTTCCTGCTGTTGTAGCAGTAATCGTTTGAGTTGTTGCACCATTTGACCACAAATAAGAACTTCCTGCACTGGAAGTCAGCGTAACCGAACCTCCTGAACAGAATGTGGTTGTTCCGCCAGCGGTAATTGTCGGTGCAGCCGGAGTTGGATTTACCGTTACGGTTATCGCGTTACTGTTCGGACTTTGACAACCGGCAGGACTTACCACTTTCACCGTATAAGTTCCGGCAGTGGTTGCGGTAATCGATTGAGTGGTTGCTCCCGTCGACCATAAATAAGCATTTCCAGTTGTGGAAGTCAATGTTACCGACCCACCTGAACAGAAGGTCGTTGCTCCGCCCGCAGTAAGTGTCGGTGCGGATGGCGTTGGATTCACGGTAACCGTTGTTGCAGAACTGGCCGCACTTTGACAACCGGCAGGGTTACTCACCTGAACGGTATATGTTCCTGCTGTTGTTGCTGTAATGGATTGTGTTGTTGCGCCATTTGACCACAAGTAGGAAGTTCCTGCAGAAGACGTCAGTGTCACGGAACCTCCGGAACAGAAGGTAGTTGATCCACCAGCTGTAACAGTCGGCGTTGCAGGAGTTGTTCCAACAGTTACCGTAATAGCGTTACTATTCGGACTTTGACAACCTGCAGAACTCACCACTTTACAAGTGTACGTTCCTGCTGCGGAAACGGTAATCGATTGTGTAGTTGCTCCTGTTGACCACAAGTAAGCATTTCCTGTTGTAGAAGTCAATGTTACCGAACCACCGGAACATAGTGCTGTTGCTCCGCCTGCCGTGATGGTCGGTGCGGAAGGTGTAGGATTCACTACAACTGTGGTTGCCGCACTTGCCGCACTTTGACAGCCTGCTGCACTGCTTACCTGAACCGTATATGTTCCGGCAGTTGTTGCAGTAATGGATTGCGTTGTCGCACCGGTCGACCACAGGTAAGAATTTCCGGCACTTGATGTAAGTGTTACCGAACCGCCTGAACAAAATGTGGTTGATCCTCCGGTAGTAATGGTCGGTGTTGCAGGAACTGCGTTCACTGTTACGTAATTCGTCATCGTCGTGGTATTCGACCCCGAACCATTGGTAGCAGTTAAGACTACGTTGTAAGTTCCGGCCGTATTATAAGTCACTGTTGGACTTGCAGCCGTTGAAGTGGAAGGTGTTCCACCCGGGAAAGACCAGGAATAGGACGTAGGAGAACCTGTCGATGTATTGGTATAAGTAATGCTCTGACCGGCACAAACCGTACTTGAAACGGTCGTAAAGCTTGGAGTCGGAGGTGTTGACGAAACTACTCCCGTTACATTGATGTTGTCTACATACAGGTTATTCCCGTATCCGGAAAGGTTTTTAAATGCAATGATCACATTTGCCTGGCCGATATATGGCGTAAGGTCAATAGTTTCCGTTCTCCACTGTGAAGTAGTCGGCACAAAAGCCGTATTCCCGGTAGCTGCAGCCGTTGCCAGTGTGGTATTTGATTTGGAATAAACAGAAGTGAATGAACTTCCGCAGTTGGTAGAAACCAATACCTCCAAACCATCATAATTCGCAGCATCATACGGCGCATAAGCTACATCGAAAGTCATTTGAGCAGATGAAAGACCGGTAAAAGCAAGTGCTTTCAAACGTACCACATCATCGTCCGAATCATTGTAAGCGTAGTTATTGAACCACATCGAATTTCCTGCTGTTGGTGCACGCCCAACTGTTGTTGATCTGGCCCATGAAGTCGGAGAAGCATTGTTATTGATCAATGACCATCCTGTTGGTACAAATGTAGTTGTCGTAAACCCTTCGGACAATGGCAAAGCTGTAGCAGTAGAAGCAACTACAGTAATATAGGCATTCTTGGTTTCCGTATCCGAACCATTAGCATTTGTAGCTACAAGTGTCACCGCATAAGTTCCCGCCGTGTTGTAGGTAACTGTTGGGCTGGTTGCCGTTGAAGTTCCCGGAGTCCCTCCTGTAAACGTCCACGCATACGAAGTAGCATAAGTAGATAAATTCGTAAATGTAACCGTAGATCCCTGGCAAATGGTTGTTTGGGCTGCGGAGAAATCTGCAACCGGCGGAGTAGCAATTCCCGAACCGTTCAATATGAAGTTGTAAGTTCCTTCATCACAATCGTTCGTACCGAAGGAAACAGTTCCTGTGAAGTTACCTGCTGTAGCCGGTGAGAAAGTTACTGTAAAAGTGGTTGTAGATCCCGGAGTAACGGTTGTTGTTCCGAAACCTGTCCCCAATGCAAATCCTGTCCCTGTAACAGTAATCGGGTTTGTTAAAGTCAAATTGGTTGTTCCGGTATTGGTAACGGTAAACGTTGCGGTTGTAGATCCGCCCGTTTGCGTATTGGCAAAATTGTAGAATCCTTCGTCCAGCACATCGTTTCCTGCTACCGTTACATTGATTTCTCCCGGAGTTGTACCTTCAAATTTCACGTTATCGATGAAAATGTTGTTCCCGTTATTGGAAACTCCCCTAAAGCGGAACATCAGGTTTTTGGACGTTGTTCCCACGTAAGACATCAAACTGATTGTCTCTGTTCTCCAATCGGTAGCAACTGTCGGATAATACTCCGTTGCCAATAGGGTTGAATTCTGCCACAAATACGGAGAAACGTTACCCGATTTGCTGTATACATTTGTCCAGGTAGCACCGCAATCCGTTGAGATCTGTACGATTAACTGGTCATTGGATGCCGCCACTCTTTTCCGGTAAGCCACATCGAATTTCAGTGTTGCTGCTGTTGCGTTACACGGCAATAAGAACACCGGTGTATAAAGATCTTCGTTCGAGGTAGAACCATCGCCGAAGAAAGGAAGTTCCGCAATGTTGTTGATAAACGTTCCGGTTGAAGACATTCCCGAAGCCGGTGTCCATTTGTAACAATCTCCGTTTACGTTGTCGACTCTCCATCTCACATCCGGAGGGAAAGATTGTGCTTCGAAATCCTGGGTATAATTCGGCATGATCCCGTTCGAAACCACGAAATCAATTCCGGAGGTATCATAAACGGTATAAGGATCTGCAATTCCATTCGGAAGCGTTGAATAAGCTCTGAACGAATGTACTCCCAATGGAGCGGTAAAAGCCGGTAAAGCAACTGTTGCCGTTGAATTCGGTGCCAGGTTACCTGTCCAGCTATAAGTAACTGCCGTTCCATTATCTACTTTGTAGGAAATGGTTGCTGACGTGAGGTTATTGGAACCTCTGTTCTTCAATTGAACACTTGGTGTAATGGGTCCGGCACAATTATCGCCAACCGGTGCAAATACATCTGTAACGGATGCATCACTCGGATTCGGAGGCGTACAGGCATCCGAATTGATGAGGGATAATCGCAAAGGAGAACCCTCCAATACCGCGCGCATACGTTGTTTTTGATCGTTGGTAAAAATATTCATACACGCATCATCGGTGTAATCCATGTAGTTTTCCACCATGTCATTCCCCGGATCCGGAGCATTGGTACAGCTGTTAATTGTCGGACAGCCGTAATTTGCCGCCGCCGCTTCAGGTGTATCGTTACAATAATCGTCTACCGTACATCCGCCATCTCCCCAAATGTGACGCAGTCCTAACCAGTGACCGATTTCATGCGTTGCAGTTCGCCCTTCATTGTAAGGCCCGGGAAACCCCGTTACGGAACTTTTCCCGATGGAACTGTAAAGGAAAACTACACCATCCGTTCCGTTTACCGGCGATCCACAGCCCATTCCTCCCAATGGAGATTGAGGAAACTGAGCATATCCGAGTAGTCCGTTCCCCAGGTTACACAACCAGATATTCATGTATTTGGCAGGATCCCAGCCTCTGGCATAGGTACCAACAACTGCAGGCGTATTGTTGTTATAACTATAAGCTTTGATCGTGTTCTCAACATAGGTTTGAGAATAAGGTGGCGCTGTAAATCCGGCAGTATTGCGGTTAATACGGTTTACTCCGTCTTCTCCGTTGGGATAAGCAGAACCGTCCGGTCTTCTTTTAGACAAACAGAACTCGATTTGCGTATCTGCTCCCAATGGATTGGTATTGTACCCGTTGGAACCGAAAATTCTTCGAAAATCTTCGTTCAATACATCGATCTGGGACTGGATTGCCGCATAGCTCACGTTACTTGCTGTTCCTACGGCTTCCCCGTTGTGGATGACGTGAACAACAACAGGAATTTGGTATACTCCTCCGATAATTTTACCGGACGCCATGTTTGCAGCCATTTCAGACTGGATCCATTGTTCAAATTGTTGTGTTGATTCTAATTCCGGATGGTTTGCGTGGAGAATTGCATTGTTCTCATCCGTGTAGCACCGAACAACTCCGTTTGTTTGAGCGAATACCCCATTAAGGAGCACCGAAAAAAACAAACATGCGAAGAGGGCACGTAGTTTTACTCCGTTAGTTTTCATAAAAGCAGTTTTTCATTTTCGAACGGGGCACTCTTCCTCCTCAAATGGAAATAATTGATTCAGAGTACTCAATTCTAGTTTTAGCAAACCAATGTTACTAAAAAAAACTTGAAACTAACCTTTTAGAGTTTGAAATTTAACATTGACTTATCAACAATGTTGAATTATTCGAACATGTCTCCCAGCATATTTTCTCCCGCCTGACCAATGAAAGGAACACCTTTTTTCCGGCCCTGGATAGCATCAATCAAGCCAAGCAGCCAGCAACTGAAAATAGCAAGGGATAAAATGTTGATGATAAATAACCCGAAATAAGGAACAAAAAAGAAAATGGTATCGATAATACTAACTGCTGCTCCCAACAACATCAGGAGAAGCATTTGGCGTAAATGAAATGCTGCAAATTTCCGCTCCTCGCCTTCCAGCGAAGAAACCCTGGCTAAAGAAATAATCCAGCCGATCAAGGTGCAATACGCAAGTATTGCCACGGTTTTGTTGAGCGATTTTTTATTCATGTCGATATAGACACAAATGTACGACCTTAAATTATAAAATTAGTTGTAAAATTCGCAGATTGCCCGTATGACTGATTGATTTTCACATTTATTCACCAAAGATCGAAGCCACAAATTCTTCCTTGCGGAAAACCTGCAGGTCTTCAATCCCTTCACCGACTCCGATGAAACGCACAGGAATGCTCATTTGGTCGGATATCCCGATCACCACACCTCCTTTTGCCGTTCCGTCCAGTTTGGTAATGATCAGACCGGTTAAAGAAGTTGCCAGAGCGAATTGTTTGGCCTGTTCGAACGCATTTTGCCCGGTTGAACCATCCAATACCAACAATATTTCGTGCGGAGCATCCGGAACCACTTTTTCCATCACACGTTTGATCTTGGAAAGTTCGTTCATCAGGTTCACCTTGTTGTGAAGTCTTCCCGCTGTGTCGATAATCACTACATCGGCACCTTGCGCTTTTGCAGAACTTAATGCATCAAAAGCAACGGAAGCCGGGTCAGCACCCATTCCCTGCTGCACGATCGGAACACCAACACGTTCTGACCAGATAATCAATTGATCTACGGCAGCAGCACGGAACGTATCCGCTGCACCCAACACCACTTTTTTACCTGCTTTTTTGAATTGGTTGGCCAGTTTCCCGATGGAAGTCGTTTTCCCTACTCCATTCACACCAACCACCATGATGACATGCGGATTGCCGTTATGGCCCGGAATGTTGTATTCATTGGGCCCACCGTTATCGTTTTCCGACAACAGGGCTGCAATTTCTTCTTTCAGGACTTTATTCAGTTCGTCCGTTCCTACATATTTATCCCTGGAAACGCGTTCGTTAATCCGGTCGATGATTTTTAGTGTAGTGTTTACGCCTACATCGGAGCTGATCAGGATCTCTTCCAATTCATCCAGTACCTCATCATCAACTCTTGATTTACCTACCAGTGAGCGTGTTAACTTTCCGAAAAAACTTTCTTTTGTTTTTTCAAGTCCTTTATCGAGTGTTTCTTTGTTTTCCTTGGAAAACCAACCAAATAATGCCATAGTTCAAAAATACAAAAAAAACCCCTCCGCCATGAGCGAAGAGGTTTTTAAAACAATATCGAGTTTACAACTTAAAGAATCTGATTACTTGCTGAACCAGTCTTTTACTTTATCGTTGTGTACGATTTCTTCTTTGAATGTGAAAGAACCGGTCTTAGACTTAACCATCTTGATCACTTTCGTATGCTCTTTTCCTCCACCTTTTTGTAGGGATGCTACTACTTTCTTAGCCATGACTTAAATATTTTAAAAAGTTTTCAATTTGAAGTTTTTCCCGTCTACGGACTGCGATCAAATCAATCCGCCTCGGCGGATCACTTACTTAATCTCTTTATGAACTGTGTAACGCTTCAGGATCGGGTTGAATTTTTTAATCTCCAAACGATCCGGAGTGTTCTTACGATTTTTCATCGTAATGTAACGGGAAGTTCCCGCCATTCCAGATTCTTTGTGCTCTGTGCACTCTAAAATAACCTGGATTCTATTTCCTTTTGCTTTCTTAGCCATTTTTATTCAATTTGATTGGTTACCCAACCTATGGTTGGAAAAATCGAAGCTATGCTTCTCTTACTTTAAAAAACCTTTTTCACGTGCTTCTTTCAAACACGCAGAAATACCTTTCTTATTAATTGTTCTTAAAGCTGCAGCAGAGATCTTTAATGTAACATACATATCGTCTTCTGGTACGTAGAACTTCTTAGTTAACAAGTTCGGGTAAAACTTGCGTTTAGTTTTGCGGTTTGAGTGAGAAACATTGTTTCCTACCATTACCGACTTTCCTGTGATTTGACAAACTCGTGACATTGTATTTTATTTTTCCTTATTCTAAAAGCGGGTGCAAAGAAAAGCAAATTCTAACAATTACGCAACATTAACTTTGCTTTTTTTCAATATTTATTCCTAAAATCTCACAACGCAATAAATTTAAAGCAGTAAGGACTGTCATTTGCACCGTTCTCTGGCGATCTGTTCCGAATAAAAATTTCCGGGACACTTTCTGTTTAGGTCCGTCAATTGCAATCCAAACCGTGCCTACAGGTTTTTCGTCACTACCTCCTAGCGGGCCCGCAATCCCGGAAACTGAAATACACCAGTCTACGCCCAATTCCTTCTTTCCGCCGGCTGACATTTCCAAAACCGTTTCTTCCGATACCGCTCCGAAATCTTCCAGTGTTCCGGCACTTACATGGGCCAATTTCATTTTCAGGTCATTGCTGTACGTGATCAATCCTCCCTGTACATACCCGGAAGAACCCGAAACGCTTGTCAAAGCAGCCATGATACTTCCTCCCGTGCAACTTTCAACCGTTCCGATCGTTTCGCCGGCGTTCTGAAGCAATTTTCCCACGACTTCCGGTAAGGTTTCCTCCTCTTCCCCATATAAATAGGCCGGGATTCTTTTTTTCAGTTCTTCCCCGAAATGTGCAACCCGCTCCTGGTTTCCCGATGCGGAACTGATGCGCAGTTTCACCATTCCCGGAGAAGGCAGGTACGCCAGGTCCAATCCTTCTTCCCGCAATTGGTTTTCCCAGTCGCTTACTTTTTCAGCCAAAAACGATTCTCCGATTCCCTGTGTCAGATAGGTTCTCTGGATCAGTTTCTTCAGCGGATATTTTGCTGTCAGACGCGGAATCACGTGAGCCTCCATCAAATGTCGCATTTCATACGGAACTCCGGGCATGGAAACAAAAATCGTATCGTCCTGTTCGAACCACATTCCGGGAGCTGTTCCCTGCTCGTTAAACAGTACTTCACACGCTTCAGGAACCATTGCCTGCATTTTATTGACTTCCAACATCGGACGGTTCCTTTTAATAAAGAACGATTCCACATGATGTAAAACGCGTTCATCCAAAACCAGTTTCGTATGAAAATACTCGCAAAGCACCTGCTTGGTTATATCGTCTTTCGTGGGGCCGAGGCCACCTGTGATCAAAACCACCTGACTTCTTTTATGCGCCTGGGCCAAAGCTCCTGTAATTGCTTCGCGGGTATCTGAAATGGTTACTACGTTGGAAACCTTAATCCCGCTAACCGCCAACTGAGCTCCCATCCATGAAGCGTTTGTATTAATGGTCTGTCCGATCAACAGTTCATCTCCGATAGAAATTATTTCAACATTAATCATGGTACTGTTTTTGAACTACGGACAAAATTATTCTTAAGTTTGAACATAAAAAATTATCCTATGAGAAAATTCACACGAATCCTTGCTTTAGGCAGTATAATGATTGGTTTACAGGCATGCGAAACGGTTAAGGAGGCTGCCGGCGCATTAAACACAGGAACCAATACCACTCCGGCTTTGACAAATTCGGAAGTGATCTCCGGTTTAAAGGAAGCTTTAACGGTTGGGATTCAAAACTCGGTGAATTTAACCTCTGTAACGGATGGTTTCCTGAAAAACGATGCAATCCGATTACCTTTTCCTCCTGACGCTTTGAAAGTAAAGCAAAAAGCCATGGATTGGGGCTTAAGTGCACAGGTTGAAAAATTCGAAACCACCTTAAACAGAGCCGCTGAAGAAGCAACGAAAGAAGCTTTACCTATTTTCAAGGATGCGATCCTGAACATGAGTATCTCTGACGGGTTCAGCATTTTGAACGGTGGAGACGGCGCTGCAACGCGTTATCTGAAAGACAATACGACTTCCAAATTGGTAGCTGCATTTTCCCCGAAAGTAAAAGAAGCTATTTCCAAAGTGAAACTAACGGAATACTGGAACCCGATCATTACCAAGTACAACAGCGCTATGAGCTTAACGGGCGGTGAGAAGATCAATCCGGATTTGAACCAGTATGTGACCGAAAGAGCGATTGCAGGGTTGTTCCAGATGGTGGAAAAGGAAGAGAACAAAATCCGGAAAGATCCGGCAGCACGTGTAACGGATTTATTGACGAAAGTATTCGGGAGCATCAAGAAATAATTGAGAAGGTAGAAGGTAAAAAGGTAAAAGGTTACATGTAAAAAGTGATTCGCTCCTGCTTACAGGAAGATATGCTTTCATTTTTTAAATTTTCAATTCTCCTTTTAAACTTTTAATTTAATCACATTTAACATAAAGAATGAAGTATCCTGCATCAGAACTTGTATTGGACTCGAAAGGACATGTCTATCATTTGGGAATCTCTCCCGAAGACATTGCTCCAACCATTTTACTGGTCGGTGATCAGGACCGCGTTTCGGCTATTTCGGCTTTTTTCGATGAGATTACGCATCAATCCAAGCACCGGGAATTTGTTTGTCACACCGGAATCTATAAAGGAAAGCGCATCACCGCTCTCTCAACAGGAATCGGAACGGACAATATCGACATTGTGATCAACGAACTGGATGCATTGGTAAACATCGACCTGGAAAACCGGGAAAACCGTCCGGCGCTTACTTCCTTGAATTTGATCCGTATCGGGACTTGCGGGATCCTGCAGGCCGACATCGATGTACACAGTTATATTCTGTCGAGTCACGCAGTGGGAATTGATAACGTAGCTCACTTCTACCCCATTCCATTCAACCCGGAAGAAGAAGCCATTGCAAAGGCCTTAGATGCTTTTGTAGGATTTCCGGAAGAGATCATTCCTTACTGTGCAGAAAGTTCTTCCGGGCTCATGCAAAAACTGGACGGTGAAAAAGTCCGGAAAGGAATTACGGTAACCAGTTCCGGATTCTATGCTCCACAGGGAAGATCGCTCCGTTTGGGCACGCGTACTTCGGAAGTGAATGAAAAACTGGAACAATTTGCTTTCGGCAATCACCGGGTGGTCAATTTTGAAATGGAAAGTTCCGCACTTTTCGCTTTAGGAAAAGCAATGGGTCACCAATGCATTACTATTTGCCTGGGAATTGCAAACAGGCCCCGCATGGAATTCAGCAAGGGCTATGAACATGAAATGAACGGATTGATCCGATACGTGCTGGACCGGATATCCTAATCCTTCGAGTATTTGGCCTCGTATTCGTCCGGAGTTAAATTTTCACCGGTTTCATCGTCGCGGATCAAAACATCAAAAGTCTTTTCGTGTACCGTTAAATTCAATTTTACAACGGTAGCGCTCCCGACGTGCTGAACCACCTGGAACCAATAAAACCCTTTTCCTTTATTCAGCAAATCCTTGCTCATTTTTAATGATATGGACTGATTCTTTGCTTCGGCACTTGCCTGCAGGTCTTTCACAACTTTCAGGTTTTGAACGATGTCGTATGCTTTATATTCAGGCGTACTTTGATCTACTCCTACATCCGCTTTCTCTTCTCCTTTGCCTCCGCATGAGACAACACCGGTTACCAATACCAAAGCAATGACTGCTGTAATCAGATTTCTCATCTTTTTCAATTTGATTACAAAATAGGGAATATATTTCTAATAGTACCATAAAACAGTAGGCGCGCAATTAATCGCGCGCCTACTGTTTTTTACAAATCCTACAATTATTGTTTTACCAAAGAATATACTTTGGATCCGTTTTTCACGATATAAACTCCTGCCCTCAGCGAAGAAATATCCAGAACCAATGTCCCGTCGCCCTGTTTGTAGGAAGAAACATTCATGCGGATATCCTGCCCCATTGCATTCAATAGTTTAAAGGTGCTCAGGGAAACAATGTCTCCTTTGAAAGTAACCAGGTTCGTAGCCGGATTCGGGAAGATCACCAAATCATTCATCCCGGAAACATCAATATATACCGATTCCATTTCATGCACACGTTCCTGTCCGTTGAAATCAATCTGCTTCAATCGGTAGTAAGAAACACCGTTCAACGGCATATTATCGACATCTGCGTAGAATTTCGGCGTTTCGGAATTCCCGGCACCGTCAACAGTACCGATCTGTTCCCAACCGTCTGAACCGCTCAAAGAACGCTCTACCACGAAGTAGTCATTTTCCTGCTCGGAGCTTGTTTCCCAACTCAACATCACCGAATGGTTGTCTACAGCGGTCGCTTCAAAACTCACCAAGCCGATCGGCAATGAAGTTCCGCAGTTCACGGTAATACATTGCGGCTGCGTATAAGTACACCCGAAATTATCCGTTACACTGTATGAAAAACAAGGTGTTCCCTGGTTAGTCGGTGTAACGTTGGCTGTTGTTGCCCCTGTACTTGAAAGTGTCGGTGCAGCGGTCCATCCCTGGGATACAATGGTCGGTGTGAAAGATGCGGCAGAAAGCAACGCCGCACTGAAATTGATGTCCCAGTTAAAAATATACCCGTTATCCGAAGACAAGTTATCCGTTACGGTGATTGTCCAGCTTCCGTTCAAAGGACAACCGATCAGGCTGTTGAATGTCTGCATCGGCAAATACGTACCGGCAGGAATGTATGAATCCGTATACGTTGACGGACCATTTCCGCTTACAAAAGTACCTCCCGTAACCGGGCTGCTTGCCCATGCCGTACTCGCTGTGGAAGAAAAACAGTAATTTGCTCCTACACCAGGAGTAGTTGTTGATGAACTTCCGTCAACGGTTCCTGTGGCCCATGGAGTTCCCAGGTTGGCAGAACCTGTTCCGGATGAATAAGTAATCAAACTGGTGCTTTGTCCGTTCGGACAAGTAATACTCATGGATAAGTCACCCGAATAGGAATGCTCCATATTCAGACAGATATTCGTGATATCGGTAGCAGCTGTTACGGTAGCACTCGGACTGTAGCAATTGGTTGTAATGGAAGTCGAATAGGAAACTCCCGATCCGTCCGGAAGGAATGTGGTTCCGGAAACCGGAGGTGTACAGTTTACAGTATACGGATTCATCGTAACAGTAGCCGATAAAGCAGATGTTTGGTTCGTACACAAAGTAGCCGGCGAGGCAGAAGTTGTTATGGTTGGCGTTGTAGAAACCTGGATATTCCGGTTAATGGAATTCGTATTGGTACACCCGCTCGGATCGGTAATGACCAGGTTTGCCAGGTAACTTCCCACAGCAGGATAAGTGTAATTGATATTTGCCCCGCTGACAGTTACCCCGTTCCCCATATTCCAGGCATAAGTTGCTCCGGTTCCTGAAGTTCCGAATGTTCCGCTTCCAACCAGGTTAATACTTTGTCCCTGGCAAATGCGGATGATTCCATCCGCCATTGGCGCTTCATTGGAGCTTACCCAGTTTGAAGTAATGCTCTGACATGGGATCACGCAGGAAATCGCGGCTACCCATCCCGGGTAAGTCACCGAACCATCAGAAGTGAACCGGAAAGTCAGACACCCGGTTGCATTGCTGGCAGAAGCCTGAACAGTTCCCGGGCTAGTAGTTCCGCTGTATGTTCCCAAAAGAGGAGCTCCTGTTGAATTTCCGTCAAAAATTTGCAGCACGTCCAAACTGCTTTCTGTTTGAAACGAACTGAAAACTGCTTTTAATTTAGCACCTGCTGTAGAAGGACAAATCGTGAAAACACGGGTATCGGAACTACTGTAATCAGATAATCCGCCACCGTCATAAAAAGTTCCGCTGCACGCCGAAGTGCTTCCCGATGCCGGCATAACGATGGATCCTGCAGGCAGTACAGGCGGTGCAGTCACACACATGGTGAATGTTCCCGTGCCCGAACTGTAAGCCCACACTCGGATATAATAAGTTGTACTTGCAGCCAATGAAACAGTGAGCATGGACATTGATCCGTTCGGTGAACTGTCATCATCACATGAAATTTCAGTCAGTGAACTACAAGATGCCCCACCATAAATTCCCATACCGCTGTCCGTCATGGTTCCGGTGTTCATATCAATCGTGTAGTTACCGGCGCTGGTAGTTGTAAATACAAACCAAACGTCGGGCGCCCCTGGGCTTGCACAGGAAGGAGTACCTCCGTTATTTGCATTATTTTGGTAGGTTTGACTAACTGTTGTACCACTGATACTGTACGAACAGGAGGTAGTTGGAGTAATAGAAGTAGCAGTACAAGGTGTATTTCCTCCCTGAGACCAGCTAAAGGAAATCTGTAAAAGAGTCAGAAAAGCTGCAAGAGAAAGTGTTCGAAGTGTAGTATAGTTTTTCATGATTATTAATTGTGTTGAATGGGTTTAACAATCATAATATAGGGAGTCGTATCAATGCGATACACAAACGTTCTGTCTGAAAAGAAATCCAGGTTATACGTTAAAGGGTTAAACGTATTTACATTGAAATTTGCAAAATCTGCCCCCTGAACCGCCGCGTTCGATTTAGTCATTAACGGCATGGAAGACAACAAAGGATACTTTTCGTCCGGATCCTGATTAACAACCTGGTACTCAATCCTGTCAGTCATGACCTTTCCCCAGGCTGAAACGAGGGTCGGATTGCCGGAGACATAATCACCGCCGTGAACATACGCAACGCGCTCGGCGATTTGTTCTGGGGTTAGTTGCTGGGTGACAGTTTGTCCATGGGAAAAGTAGGAAAACTGTAGTAGAATCAGGGCGAGAGAACCCTTGATTAGTAGTGTTTTCATAAGTATTATAGTTCTGTAATGGGCTAAATATAAATCAAATAACCATAAACAAACTATAACTAAAATGTTAAAAAAGAGAACAAAAAGTCAACAGTTTTTTAACAACAAAAAATAGTCGACGAATGTTATAAAATACTCGTTATAAAATCATTTATAAATAAATTCAACAAAACTGATCCAAAAATTAACAGTTATTTTTTTTTGATTTTTTTGAAAAAAATTTTGAAAAAAGAACAATTCGGTCCGAATTCTTTCTATTTGGGAACCCGGACCAAATCAATTTCAGGTTATTGACGTATCAATGAATAAACCCTCGAACCGTTTTTAATCACATAAACGCCGGATCTTAAGGAAGAAATATCCAATACCAGTGTTCCGTCTGCCTGTTTATAAGAATTCACATCCATACGGATATCCTGCCCCATCGTATTCAGTAATTGGAAGGAACTTAAGGAAACAATATCCCCTTTGATAGTAACCAGGTCTGTGGCAGGATTCGGGAAGATAACCAATTCACCGCTTCCTGAATCATCGATATAAACGGACTGCACGTCGTGGATTCGTTCCTGACCATTGTAATCCGTCTGCTTCAAACGGTAATAAGAAACTCCGCTCAATGGCATATCGTCTGTCGCAACATAATCTTTTGGAGTTTCCGAGTTACCGGCCCCGGCAACAATAGCAATCTCCTTCCAGCCATCCGCTCCGTTTACGGAACGCTCTACCGTAAAGAAATCATTGTTCTGCTCGGAACTTGTTTCCCAATCCAGTTTCACCGAATGGCTGTTTACTGCAGTAGCATCAAAGCTCACCAACCCGATTGGTAAAGACGTTCCGCAGTTAACGGTAATGCATTGCGGCTGTGTATATGTACATCCGAAATTGTCTGTCACACTGTAGGTAAAACAAGGTGTTCCCTGGTTCGTCGGAGTTACATTGGCAGTAGTTGCCCCTGTGCTCGAAAGCGTTGGCGCAGCTGTCCATCCCTGGGACACAATAGTAGGTGTGAATGACGGTGCAGAATACAATGCCGAGTTGAAAGTCAGATCCCAGCTAAAAATGTATCCGTTATCCGAAGCCAGGTGATCCGTTACGGAAATAGTCCAGCTTCCGTTCAGCGGGCAGCCAATCAAACCGGCGAAACTCTGCATCGGCGTATAGGTTCCTGCTGGAATGTAAGTATCCGTATATGTTCCCGGCCCGTTTCCATTCGGGAAAGTTCCGCCCGATACCGGAGAAGTAGCCCATGCCGTACCGCCTGTCATAGAGAAACAGTAATTAGCTCCCGTTCCCGGAGTAGTATTTCCGGAGTTCAGATCGACTGTACCCGTTGCCCATGGAGTTCCAAGATTTGCAGATCCGGTTCCGGAAGGATACGTTATCAGGTCAATGCTTTGTCCGTTCGGACAAGTAATGGTCATCGATAAATCTCCGGAATAAGAATGCTCCATGTTCAAGCAAATATTCGTGAGGTCCGTAGCAGCGGTTACTACCGCACTCGGGCTGTAACAATTCGTTGTAATGGATGTTGAATAAGAAACGCCCGATCCGTCCGGCAGGAAGGTTGTTCCTGAAACAGGCGGCGTACAGTTGACATTAAAGGGAGTCATGGTTACCGTTGCTGCCAGTGCAGACGTTTGATTCGTACACAAAGTTGAAGGTGTTGCAGAAGTTGTAATTGTCGGTGTAGTGGAAACCTGGATATTCCTGTTAATTGAATTTGAGTTGGTACATCCGGTCGGATCCGTAACAATCAGATTAACCAGGTAACTTCCTACTGCCGGATAGGTGTAATTAATATTTGCTCCACTTACCGTCACACCGTTCCCCATATTCCAGGCATACGTAGCTCCTGTGCCCGAAGTACCGAATGTTCCGCTTCCAACCAGGTTAACACTTTGCCCCTGACAAAGACGAATAACTCCATCTGGTTCGGGGGCTTCATTTGAACTTACCCAATTCGATGTAATTGATTGACAGGAGAGCACGCAAGAAATATTTGCCGACCAACCTGCAGCTACGTTAGAACCATCCGATGTGAAACGGAAAGTCAGACAGCCTGAAGCATTTCCGGCAGAAGCCTGCACCGTTCCCGGACTTGTAGAACCACTGTATGTTCCCAAAAGCGTTGCTCCAGTTGAGTTTCCATCATAGATATAAAGGTAGTCATACCCGCTTTCCGTAGCAAAAGCTGTAAAAATCGCTTTCAAACGGGCTCCGGCCGTAGAAGGACAGATTGTATAGGTATAACTGGAGTTATTGGCATAATTCCCCGTTCCTCCCGGATCTAAAAACGTTGCCCCGCAAGTACTTGTACTTCCGTTAACCATCGTAATGGAAGGTGCAGGAACAGTTGATGTGACACAAATAGTTCCGGTCATATCATTGGCATTGTTGTTATTCGTTCGAATGATCCGTACATAATAGGTTGCTCCTACTGTTGTTGTAATGGTAAGAGATTCTGTACCGGTAGTAGCAACCGCATCCGCACATCCGAGCAAGCTGGCAGCAGCACAACTGGAATAAACAGCCAGTGCCATTGTACGGTCATTATTGGTACAGTTAATATAGGAAGTCGTTGAGGTTGCAACAAACGAATACCATCCGTCGCGGAAACTTCCACCTGCACACGCAGGATAAGCAATCGCCGAATTCGTAAACGTACTCGCAACGGTCCAGTTTGTTAATCCGCAGCTTGTACCTACAACCAACGCAGGAGCAGTTGCACATTCGTCCGTTTGTGCATGTAGAAATTGACTGTTCAACATGAGGATCCCTCCCAGAACAGCTGTTCGAAGTAATGTAAAGATTGTTTTCATGACTAGTTTGTAGTAATAGGATTGACAATCATAATGTAGTTTGTATTGTCAATACGCATGACCTGGGTTTTATCGGAAAAAAATTCAAAATGGTATACCAACGGATTGAATGACTGTAAATCAAAATCTTCGAAATCAGTTCCTTCGAGTGAAGGATTGTTTTTATTCATCAGCGGATAGGAAGACAAAGCAGGATATTTTTCATCTGCTCCGGCAGGAGTATTCATAAATGAGATCCGTTCATTGAGTAATTTTCCAAATGCTTCAACCAGGGAAGGGTTCTGTGCAGTATAATCATTCCCGTAAACTTCACTCACTCTGCTCTGAATTTGAGCATCTGAAAGTTGCATGGAAATGGTTTGTGAGTACCCTTGAAAAGCACCAAATAACAGCACAAAAAAGAGTGCTTTTTTTAATCGTTTTTTCATAGCAGAACTAAGTTGTAATAACCTAAATATAAGCGATTAAACCCTAAGTAAGACTCAACTAATTTGTTAAAAACAACCCTTCCGGAACCGCCCTTTACACGTGCTCAAAAATGCTCGATCCGTTAGACCAAATTTTCGCGAAAAAGACCATTTTAAAAAATCATAACATTTCTTCTTTTAAAATTAACATGGAAAAAAAATGGAATTATTTTTCAGAATTTGTTCCAAAAGAAAAAATGAGGCACCTTTTCATAAAAAAAGGCCGTTAAAAAAACGGCCTTCTGTCTTATCAGTCATTGAATTGTCATTTATTGCTTTATCAATGAATACATTTTTGATCCGTTCCTGATCATGTAAACTCCGGCTCTTAAAGTCGAAATATCCAGGACCAAGGTCCCGTCTCCCTGCTTATAGGAAATCACGTTCATCCGCACATCCTGTCCCACGGTATTCAACAGACGGAATGTACTCAATGAAACCAGGTCGCCCCGCACGGTAACCAGGTCTGTTGCGGGATTCGGGAAAATAACCAGGTCATTGACACCTGCCATATCTATGTAAACAGATTCCATTTCATGGATACGCTCCTGTCCGTCAAAATCAACTTGTTTCAACCGGTAATAGGAAATCCCGTTCAAAGGCATATGATCTATTGTATAATAATCATTCGGCACCTGGGAATTTCCTGCGCCGTCTACCATCGCTATTTCTTCCCAACCGTCAGCACCGCTCACCGATCTTTCCACCACAAAGTAATCATTGTTCTGCTCCGTACTGGTTTCCCAGTTTAATCTCACGGCCGCATTGTCCACCGCCGTAGCCTCGAAACTTACCAGGCCAATCGGCAGGGAAGTACCGCAATTTACCGTAATACACTGCGGAGAACTGTTATAGGTACATCCGAAATTGTCGGTTATGCTGTAAACAAAACAAGGTGTTCCCTGGTTGGTCGGAGTCACATTCGCAGTCGTTGCACCGGTACTGGAAAGAATCGGGCTGGCAGACCACCCTTGTGAAACGATCGTTGGTGTATACGACGCTGCTGAAAGCACAGCAGCACTGAAATTGATATCCCAGTTGAAAATATAACCGTTATCGATTGCCAGGTGATCCGTTACCTGGATGGTCCAGTTTCCGTTCATCGGACAACCAATTAACCCGGAGAAAGAATTTGCCGGCATGTAATTTCCGGGAGCTATGGAAGCCCCGGCAGGATTCCCCGCAGTAACCGTTCCACCGTTTACCAATAATACGGAGGCTGATGGTGTGAAACAATAGGTCGCCCCTACTCCCGGTCCGGTCCCTCCGTCATCCAGCGCTCCGCCAAGGTATGTTCCTCCTCCACCCGGATAATCTTTCAAACTGATCGATTGCCCGTTCGGACAAACCAACCGGATATCCAAATCCCCCAGGAATGAGTGCTCGATATTCAGACACACATTCGTAACGTCAGTTGCAGCAGTGATCGTAGCACTTGGACTGTAACAATTGGTCGTGATGGAGGTACTATAGGAAACTCCCGAACCGTCCGGAAGAAAGGTCGTTCCGGAAACCGGCGGTGTACAATTTACCGTATACGGAGTCATTGTTACCGTAGCAGCCAGCGCAGATGTCTGGTTCGTACACAAAGTAGCCGGCGTGGCAGAAGTCGTAATGGTTGGCGTGGTAGAAACCTGGATGTTCCGGTTAATAGAATTGGAGTTTGTACAACCGTTCGGATCGGTAATGACCAGGTTCGCGAGGTAACTTCCGATTACCGGATAAGTATAATTGATATTTGCACCACTGACCGTAACTCCGTTCCCCATATTCCAGGCGTATGTAGCTCCCGTTCCGGAAGTCCCGAATGTTCCACTTCCTACCAGGTTGATACTTTGTCCCTGGCAAATGCGTATGACACCATCAACGTCCGGAGCTTCATTCGAACTTACCCAGTTGGAAGAAATGGTCTGACAGGTTACTACACATGATATCGTGGCTGTCCAACCGGCGTAGGTGACCGAACCGTCCGAAGTGAAGCGGAAAGTCAGACATCCTGAAGTGTTTGCCGCCGAGGCTATCACTGTTCCCGGACTTGTTCCTCCGGAGTAGGTACCGATCAGCGTAGCTCCTGTTGAGTTTCCATCATAAATGTATAAATAATCCCAGGAAGCTTCTGTTTGGAAAGAAGTGAAAGCAGCCTGTACTTTCGCTCCTGCTGTTGACGGGCAAATCGTATAGGTATAGTTTGCACTATTCGGATAATTTCCTGTTCCTCCCGGATCCAGAAAAGTAGCGGCACAGGCAGATGTTGATCCTGTTCCCATGACAATAGTTGGCGGTGGTGGTGCAACACAACTGATTGTAGCCACCCAACCTGAATAATTGACACTTCCGTCTGAAGTGAACCGGAAGGTCAAACAACCGTTCGCAGCGGAAGAAACAATGGTACCCGGACTCGTTGTACCGGTATAGGTCCCGATTAATGGTGCACCGGTTGAATTTCCATTATAGATGTACAAATAATCCCAGCCTGATTCAATATTCAGAGTTGAAAAAGCAACCTGGATCGATTGTCCGGCTGTGGAAGGACAAATCGTGTAAGTCAGGTTCTGCCCGTCAGTATAATTTCCTCCTGAACCTCCTGAATCATAGAAAGTTCCCGAACACGCACTGGAAGAACCATTTGCCATATTGATAGTTTGAGCCTTGGCAGTAATCGAAAAGATCACTGCTCCAACTAGTAATAGTCTTTTCATAATCAATATTTTACAGGATCTATTACGATGATGTAATTGGTTCCATCCACACGGACCACTTGCGTCTGATCGCTAAAAAAAGGAAGGTTGTAGGTAATCGGGACAAATGTGGATGGGTTGAACTGGCTGTAATCTATGGCGGAAATTGCCGGATTAAATTTGTTCATAACCGGAAAAGAAGAAAGCAAGGGATATTTGTCATTCTCAGTCAATGGCTCAATCAGGTATCTCATTCGATTGATAAAACAATCCTCCAATACATTTACAGCATCCGGATTTTCAGAAACCCATACTTCTCCGTAAACGGCTTTAATTTCAGGCAAATACGAAGAAACATCGGTTAATTGGTAAGGAGCTGATTCATTCTGACAGAACGCACTCCATGAATAGGCGCAGAATACCCACGCGAGAGCAGTAGTAAGTAAGTAGTTCATTTTTAAAATGTTTGAAACAAAAATAGAAGAAAGGAATATCTCAAAAACACCTCAAAATGAACCCGTTAAAATCTGAACAAGCTAATTATTTAGTAAAATCTATTTATTCGATAGACTTTTACAAATATTCATTCAACACCAACTAATTTTAATACTTCACGAAAAAGTAAAAATTGACTCGTGTTACATAAACAACAACTATTATTGATAAATCATTTTTTTCAAACAAAACCTTCTTCCGTTTCTTAAAAGAGGGCTCTTATTTATCTTTTTACGAGAGCATACACTTTCGCTCCGTTCTTGATCACATATATTCCTGCGCTGAGTAATGAAATATCCAAAACCAGCGCACCATTATTCGGTTTAAATGAAGGCACCTGCACCCGGACATCCTGCCCCATTGCGTTTAACAACTGGAATGTACTCAGAGAAACTATATCGCCCTGTATAGTAACCTGGTCAGTGGCCGGATTCGGAAATATGATCAGGTCGTTCATTCCTGTTATGTCTATGTACACGGATTCTGTTTCGTGCACCCGCACCTGGCCATCGAAGTCAATTTGTTTCAGCCTGTAATAAGAAACACCGTTCAAAGGCACCTCATCCGATGTTGTATAGTAATTGGCCGTTTGGGAATCACCCGCACCGTCGACGGTTGAAACCGGCTGCCATCCTTCAAAACCACTCGCAGAACGCTCCACCACAAAATAATCGTTGTTCTGCTCCATACTGGTTTCCCAGGTCAATCGCACGGATTGATTATTGACAGCTGTAGCATCGAAACTAACCAGCCCGACCGGCAGAGAAGCTCCGCAATTTACCGTAATACACTGCGGATGCGTATAGGTACATCCGAAATTATCAGTCACACTATAGGTAAAACAAGGAGTTCCCTGGTTGGTCGGAACCACGTTTGCCGTGGTACTCCCGGTACTTGTTAAAGTAGGAACTGCCACCCACCCTTGTGATACGATTGTCGGAGTGAAAGAAGAAGCTGTAACCAGGGCCGTGCTGAAATTGATATCCCAGTTAAAAATGTACCCGTTATCTGAAGCCAGGTTGTCTGTTACTGTAATGGTCCAGTTTCCGTTGAGCGGGCATCCCACCAAACCGGCAAAACTCTGAATCGGTGCATAGGTTCCTGCCGGGATGTAGGTATCGGTATAAGTTCCGGGACCGTTACCACTCACAAATGTACCACCGGATACCGGCGCACTTGCCCAGGCTGCTCCGCCCATTGCAAAACAGTAATTGGCACCGGTTCCAGGTGTAGTTGTCGTAGAACTTCCGTCAACCGGCGCTGTTGCCCATGGAGTTCCCAGGTTTGCGGATCCCGTTCCCGAAGGATAAGTCAAAATACTCACATTCTGCCCGTTGGGACAAGTAATCCGCATCGACAAGTCACCCGAATAGGAATGCTCCATATTCAGACAGATATTCGTGATATCGGATATGGAAGTAACCGTGGATCCCGGAGGATAACAATTGGTTGTAATGGAAGTCGAGTATGAAGCTCCGGAACCATCCGGAAGGAAGGTTGTGCCCGAAACAGGCGGCGTACAGTTCACAGTATAAGTTGTCATTGTAACGTTCGCCGCGAAAGCCGAAGTCTGGTTCGTACATAAGGTAGATGGTGTTGCCGTACTGGTAATGGTTGGTGTTGTGGAAACCTGGATATTCCGGTTCAGGTTATTGGTATTGGTACAACCGCTGGGATCGGTAATGATCAGGTTTGCCAGGTAACTTCCTGCCGCCGGATACGTGTAATTGATATTTGCTCCGCTGACAGTTACCCCGTTCCCCATATTCCAGGCATAGGTTGCTCCCGTCCCTGATGTACCGAAGGTTCCGCTTCCCACCAGGTTGATACTTTGGCCCTGGCAAATGCGGATAATTCCATCCGGCTCGGGTGCCTCGTTCGAGCTTACCCAATTGGAGGTAATGCTTTGACAAGGGACAATACAGCTGACTGTTGCCGCCCAGCCCGCAAAGGTAGAAGGAGACAAAATACTTCCGTCGGAAGTGAACCGGAAAGTCAGACAGCCGGAAGCATTGCTGGTGGATGCAGTGATGACTCCCGGACTGGTACTTCCGGAAAAAGCTCCGATCAAAGGTGCTGCCGTACTGTTCCCGTCATAGATATAAAGGAAATCAAAATTGAGTTCCGTGGCAAAAGAGGTAAAAGTGACCCGTGCCTTGTTGCCTGCAACGCTGGGACAAATGGTATAAGTCCGGTTATCGTTGTAGGTGTAGTTTCCCCCGCTTCCTCCCGAATCGTAAAAAGTTCCGCTGCAGGTAGAAACCGTATTCGTTCCCGCAGGCATATTATAGGTCTGAGCAAAAGATTCTTTCATCCAGAAAGAACACACAATAAAGGGTATTACTATCTTTTTCATATCAGTTGCGCGTTTTTACCGGTTCAATAATGATGATATAATCAGTGCCATCTACCCGTATAACCTGTGTTTGATCACTGAAAAAAGGCAGGCAATAAATGATGGGTGTAAATGTTGACGGATTGAACTGACTGTAGTCAATCGCAACAATCGACGGATTATTCTTGTTCATCAGCGGGAAAGATGAAAGCGAGGGATATTTATCGGTCGCAGTTAAAGGTTCGATCACATAGTTCATGCGGTGCAGAAAACAATCCTGCAGTACTGAAACAGCTTCTGGGTTATCAGCAACCCAGGTTTCCCCATAAACGGATTTGATTGCAAGCAGATGAATATCTGTTACCAAGTCTGAAAGGTTTTCTTCCTGTTCCTGTCCGAACGCGTGGCTATAAAACAAAGTGCACGCAATGATTATGACGCGAATGTGGTTCATTGTAACTAATTTTTACATTCCAATTTAAGGAATTAATTCGTGTAAAAAAAGCCAAAGATCCAGATTTTAAAAAGCCCGTTTAAACTACTTCATTAGTAAAAATAAATTTTCAGAGACTGCCATGAAATGTTCATTAGGAAAAAAGAAATATTAATTCCCTGCCAATTATTCCAGATTATAAAAAACAATGAATTCAACAAAAACAAAACTTTTTGTTGAATTAAAAACAAAAAAAACACCCTTCCATACCGAGATACGAAAGGGTGTTTTTAAACGTAAAAAGGAATTACATATTTCTGCGGTACTGACCTCCTACCTCGAATAAGGATTTGGTAATCTGACCCAAAGAAGCATATTTACACACCTCCATCAATTGTTCGAAGATATTTTTATTCTGGATTGCTGTTCGCTGCAATTCACTCAGCATGGCATCCAGTTTATCTTTGTGATTCTCATGCAAAGCTTTCAGCATGGTGATCTGGTATTGCTTTTCTTCTTCGGAAGCACGGATCACTTCTTTCGGTTCTACGGTCGGAGAACCTTTGGAACTTAAGAAAGTATTTACACCGATGATCGGGAAATCTCCATTATGCTTCAATGTTTCATAATACAAGGATTCTTCCTGGATCTTTGAACGCTGGTACATGGTTTCCATTGCTCCCAAAACACCTCCGCGCTCAGTAATACGGTCAAATTCCGACAATACAGCTTCTTCCACCAGATCAGTCAATTCTTCGATGATGAATGAGCCTTGCAGCGGGTTTTCATTTTTCGCCAATCCCAATTCGCGGTTGATGATCAGCTGAATAGCCATCGCTCTGCGTACGGATTCTTCCGTAGGCGTAGTAATCGCTTCATCATACGCATTGGTATGCAATGAATTACAGTTATCATAGATCGCATACAGAGCCTGTAACGTCGTACGGATATCGTTGAAATCGATTTCCTGCGCATGCAAAGAGCGTCCGGAAGTCTGAATGTGGTATTTCAACATTTGGGCACGTGCATTTGCCCCGTATTTTTTGGCAAGCGCTTTTGCCCAGATTCTTCTTGCCACACGGCCGATTACCGCGTATTCCGGATCGATTCCGTTGGAGAAGAAGAATGACAGGTTCGGCCCGAATGCATTGATATCCATTCCACGGCTCAGGTAATACTCGACATACGTGAACCCGTTTGCCAACGTAAATGCCAGCTGCGTGATCGGATTTGCACCGGCTTCCGCAATGTGGTATCCCGAAATAGATACGGAATAGAAATTGCGCACCTGCTTTTCAATAAAGTATTGCTGCACGTCACCCATCAGGCGCAATGCAAATTCGGTAGAGAAAATACAGGTGTTCTGCGCCTGATCTTCTTTCAAAATATCTGCCTGAACGGTTCCGCGAACCTGCTTCAGTGTTTCTGTCTTAATTTCAGCATAAACATCTGCCGGAAGCACCTGGTCTCCGGTAACACCCAAAAGCATCAGTCCCAGTCCGTCATTTCCTTCCGGAAGTTCTCCCTGGTATTTCGGGCGGTCTACCCCTTTTGCTTTATAGATAGCTGCGATCTTCGCTTCTGTTTCTTTCTCCAACCCGTTTGCCTTGATGTACTTTTCGCAGTTCTGATCAATGGCAGCATTCATGAAGAAACCAAGGAGCATCGGTGCCGGACCGTTGATAGTCATGGAAACTGAAGTCGCCGGATGCGACAGGTCGAAACCGGAATACAATTTTTTTGCATCGTCCAAACAACAGATTGAAACTCCGGAGTTTCCTACTTTCCCGTAAATATCCGGTCTCAAATCCGGGTCGTTACCATATAATGTTACCGAATCGAAAGCTGTTGACAAACGTTTTGCCGGCATTCCCAAACTCACGTAATGGAAACGGCGGTTGGTTCTTTCCGGGCCACCTTCACCGGCAAACATACGCGTAGGGTCTTCTCCTTCGCGTTTGAACGGGAATAAACCGGAAGTGTAAGGAAATTCTCCCGGAACATTTTCCTGCAAAGACCAGCGCAAAATATCTCCCCACGATTTGAATTTCGGAAGGGCCACTTTCGGAATCTGTGTATGAGAAAGTGATTCGGTATGGGTAGCCATGCGCAATTCCTTATCACGTACTTTGAAAATGAATTCCGGTGCTGCATAGGATGCTTTTTTTGCTTCCCATGCTTCCAGGATTTGCCAGTTGTGCGGATCCAGATCGCGTTTTACCGTTTCAAATGCTTCCTGAACACCTTTCACCAAGCGGTCTTTATCGTCCATGGAGCTTGCCTGAAGTGTTTCGATCGAACGCTGCAAACCGTATAATTTATCCGCTACATCTACCTGCTTGTTCACCCATTTGTCAAAGTTCCGGTTGTTCTCGGAAATTTCAGACAAGTAACGGGTTCTGTCAGGCGGAATAACGAAGATTTTTTCAGACATTTCCTTCGTGATCTCGAATTTGGAATCCAAAGGAGCATTTGTTTTATCTTTCACCTTATCCATGATCACTTTATACAAAGTATTCATTCCCGGATCGTTGAACTGAGAAGCGATAGTCCCGAAAACAGGCATTTCGTCTACATTCTTATCCCACAAATTATGGTTTCGCTGGAATTGCTTGCGAACATCACGCAAAGCATCCAAAGCTCCTCTTTTATCGAATTTGTTCAATGCAATCACATCCGCAAAGTCCAGCATGTCGATTTTCTCCAACTGGGTTGCAGCTCCGTATTCCGGAGTCATTACATATAAAGAAACATCGGAGTGATCTAAAATTTCCGTATCTGACTGCCCGATCCCGGAAGTTTCCAGGATGATCAGGTCGTAATTGGCTGCTTTCAAAATCTGGATGGCTTCCGCAACGTGCTTGGACAAGGCCAGATTTGACTGACGAGTCGCTAATGAACGCATGTAAACACGATTGTTTTTGATCGCATTCATACGGATACGGTCACCCAACAATGCACCTCCCGTCTTTCTTTTTGACGGATCCACAGAAACTACTGCAATTTGCTTGTCCGTGAAATCCATCAGGAAACGGCGCACCAATTCGTCCACCAACGAAGATTTTCCGGCACCACCAGTACCTGTAATTCCCAAAACAGGAACATCGTTCTTAGCCGCCATTTCGTGAACCTGGCTCATGATCGGCGCCGCCATTTCAGGATAATTTTCAGCTGCGGAGATCAAACGTGCAATTGACGGAACATGTTTTTCCGCCAAATGATTCACTTCACCGTTCAGCACATCTCCAACCGGGTAATCCGAACGCTCCACCAAATCGTTGATCATTCCCTGCAATCCAAGTGCACGGCCATCATCCGGGTGATACAAACGCGTGATCCCGTAATTTTGTAATTCTTCAATTTCAGAAAGCAGGATCGTTCCTCCTCCTCCACCGAAGATCTTAATATGCGGAGCACCTTTTTCCTTTAGCAAATCATACATGTACTTGAAATACTCCGTATGTCCTCCCTGGTAAGATGTCATCGCAATGGCCTGCGCATCTTCCTGGATAGCGGTATCCACCACTTCTTCCACCGAGCGGTCATGGCCTAAGTGAATAACCTCACAACCGGTTGACTGAATGATCCGGCGCATGATATTGATTGCCGCGTCATGCCCGTCAAACAAGGATGCTGCTGTAACAATCCGGATATTGTTTTTGGATTTGTAGGGTGCTTGTTGCTCCATAATTGAAGTTGTTTTCTTTGATTTTAAGGTCTCAAAGATAACTCAATTTGCAGATACTTTTTCGTTCCCAAAGCGAAATTCAATCCACCACAAACACAAAGCGGGCAATTATTTCCTGAAATGGTCATTTCTTCCATTATTTGGTCCTGAAAAAATACGCTAAAACATTCTTTTTGCAACCAGATATTCATTCACTTTCAATTCCCTCCTCCAAATCAATGTTCCGGAGATAGTGAACCAATTACTGTCTCTTTTTTAGTAATCTTGTATCGTGAAAACCTTCCGTTTTGCCTGTTTGTTTTTTCTCTTTGCTTTCGGTGCGAACGGACAGGAATTGTATGGAAAATACCTGGATCACGAACAAGGCCTGCTCTCCAAAGAATGTTACGACATCATTTGCGATAAAAAAGGGTATTTGCTCATCAGTACACAATATGGCCCGGTAAAATACGACGGTGAAAAATGTACGCCCATTTGTATGAACCTTCCGATCGAAGAGCGGGTGATTTATGATTTTGAAAAAGCCCCGGACGGAACCATTTACCTGCTGAACTCCAAACAACAAATCCTGAAACTGAAAGGAAATAAAGCCATCCATATCGGGCCGAAAAAACTACCCTACGATTTTGCAGATTATGGTTTCATCAAATTACATTGGGCTAAGAGCGGCTTGTATATCCTGTCTGCCCAGCGCTATTTGAAATATTCATTCCGATCAAAAAAAATACACACCTTCTACAACTATAACAGACCTCAGAATTCCTATTTTAAGTATGTATTTGACTCCAGGAGGGAATTTCCGTTTTTAAAATATATTCAGGACATTACTACTTATTTCAATGATCAAATTGTCGAAATTGAGTATCCCGAGACTCATCAGCGTTTAGATTCTCAGAAAACCATCACAGTGCAATCCAGAGAAGACGCGTTAACCCTTGGAAAAACTACTTATATACTCATTAACACGGTTTTATATCGTAAAAAGGATGGTTATGTAACTCCCCTAAACTTCAAACGTGTTCTTTTCATGGAGCAATTCTATAACCGGATCTGGCTTTGCTCTTATGACGGCTTGCTGGAACTGGACTTGAACGGAAACCTGATCCGTCACTATTTTAAAGGACAATTGGTGGCCGGGGTTTCTCCGCTGAGATCCGGAGGTCTCGCTGTCTCATTCAACAAACACGGGGTCTTTATTTGTTCCAATAGCAATAATCGGATTTACAAAGACATTACAGCTTCCTCCGCAGTCCAAATTCCTCCATATAATCTTATCGGCACTTCAAACGGAAGTATTTATCAGTATAAGGATCAACATTTTTGCAAACTGGCAAAGATTGATTCACTGGGTTATGCGGAAAAGGTAGGTGTGGCAAATGCCATTTGGGAAATCAATGCGTATGAGAACTACCTGCTGGTCACTTCAACGAGCGGCATGTATTGTTATGACCGGAATTTTCGATTGATCCGGCATGTAACAAATCCCAGATGTTATTACTTCGGATTAATTATTAATAACAATAATTTTTACTTTACCCAGCGCATCAGTCTCCGGAAAACGACCTGGCAGAAATGGAAATCTCAAACTTATGATCAGTACCATTATGTATCAAAAAAGATCTTCCTAAAAGACATCAGATGCTACTATCGCTTAAATGATTCCATCGTTCTTATCGGCACGGATAACGGATTAATTCATTTTAATGTAAAAACAGACAGACTTAAGCGTTCCCCATTCTTTAATCAGGAATATGCAGTCAGAGCATTAAAAAGAACTGCATCCGGTGAAGTAGTTGTCTTTTCAAGGTATCACGGCATTTATATTTTTGATGGAACTAAATTGGTAAGGCACATTCCTTCACCGAGTGTTTCTGTCATGAGTGGTTTGGTTTACAAAAATCACCTCATTGTCCAGGGAAATGACGGTATTTTTATGCGCTGCCTGGATCACTGGAGATCCGGCGAATGGATCAAAATTTTCAACGGAGAGACCCAAAGTGTTTTTGCACTTGAAAACAGCCTGTTGATCTCTTACAACAATGACCTGATCATTACTCACTTGGCCGATTACAAGAAGGAGCAAATACCGGTTATTCTAAATACTGTCGAATTGGGAGAAACCAGGGTAAAGACTTTACCGGCCAAAATTGCTCCGAACAGATCCATTTCCCTGGATTTTGACATTCTTCATTACGAAGCTGATAAACTCGACCTGTTCTACCGGTTAAACGGAAGTACAAGCATCCGGCAGAGCGTAAAAGGAACTCAGATCAATTTTGATGCATTGAAAAGCGGCCAATACATCCTGCTTGTCTATCCGGTAATCAATGGAGAAATACATTTCGATAATCCTAAAAAGTACCATTTTACGATTGAAAAGACTTTTTGGGAAAGCACCGCTTTCTATATTATTACAGGCTTTTTACTTGTTTCTATCATTATTTCCATTGTGCTGATCATCCATTTAAGACGCCGCAAACGAAAATCCGAACGCTCGGAACTGGAAAGCAAACTGAATGAATATAAACTCCTTGCTGTAAAAGCACAGGTAAACCCGCATTTCCTGAGTAATGGGTTTGCTGCCATCCAGGCATTGATCTTAAAAGAAGATAATGATCTGGCCGCTCAATACCTGGCAAAATTCAGTTTCCTGATGCGGAAAATCCTCTATTACAGTGAAACGCAGTTCATCACCGTCAAACAAGAACTGGAACTGGTAGACGCTTACCTGGAACTGGAATTGCTACGCTTCAGACACCGCTTTAACGTCCGCAAAGAAATGAACCTTTCGGAAAGTCAATTGAGTGAATTCCGTTTTCCATCGCTGCTCCTGCAGCCAATTTTAGAGAACGCTATCTGGCATGGCTTGAAATTCCAGGAAAATGACCCGGAACTGAACATTTCATTTTCTTTCAATCCAGCCGGGCAACTGATTGTTCGGATCAGCGACAATGGACCCGGGTTCAATACAGCCAACCAAAGCGAGGAACATTTATCAAAAGGCAATAAACTGATCCGGGAACGGATTGATGCACTCAATCTGCAATTCCAAAAAGCAGTAGCTTTCATGGAAGTCAGCAGTTCTTCTTCCGGCACAACCATCACATTCCTATTCAGTCCCGAAGTCTACCAATCCCAACAACTATGAAGGCATATTTAATCGATGACGAACAGGCAAACCGGGAAGTCCTTCACATCCTGGTCCAAAAATATTACCCGGAAATTACGATCATTGGCGAGTCTGACAATTTGGACACCTTTCTTAACAGCAGGCAGCTACAGGAAAATACCGACTTGTTGTTTTTGGATATTTTAATGCCCGACAGTACCGGTTTCGATTTATTGAACCGGCTCAAAAAACGCAGGTTTGAAGTCATTCTGGTAACCGGGTTCGAACAATTTGCTCTGCAGGCATTTGAGCATTCCGTGATTGATTACATTCTAAAACCGATCGACAAAGACCGCTTTTGTGCGGCAATTGAAAAAGCCAGGAAGCGGATTTCGGAAAAGAAACTCATCGATTCGGTTAAAAGCCAATTGGACGACCGTTGCAAAATTGCAGTCATTAAGAACAAAAAAACACATTACATCAATTGTTCCGGTGTGGCCTACATGGTCGGACAATCGGGAGGATACACCTCCATTTTTTGTAAGAACGGAGATTCTTACCTGGTATCCAAATCACTCAGCACCCTGGAAAATGAACACAAAGAAGTTCCTTACCTTATCCGGGCAAGCCAATCGGTCATTATCAACCTCGACGATATTGCAAGCTGCGACCAGGGCGGATCAGGTTATATCGGTTTAAAGACCAATGATTTCGAAGTATTTCTTCCGAGAAGAAAAAAAAGAGAAGTGCTTCAGCAGGTCGATGCCTATCTGAAATCGCAATCGTAAAGGAGGTTCAAAGAGTTTAAAGGATTCAATTTGAACTTTTGAACTTTTATTTATTCCGCGGAAAAACCGTCTTCAGTCGGAAGCAGCAACGCCTTCCCGTACTTTTCAATACGCAGCGCGTGGCGTTTTTTGACGTATTCCGCAATCGGCAGGGATTTCCCTTCTTCATCGATTCGCACAAAAGTCATATTGGTATGCGTCACCAAATCCTGGTTCCCGGTATAAACGTTGTGTTTGCGGATTTCCATGTACAATTCAATGGAAGAATTCCCGAATCGCACGACTTTCCCATAGACTTTCAGAATGGCCCCGGATTTCACCGCTTTTTTGAAGACCAGCTCATCCACTTTGATCGTAACCATGTTGGGCGAATCACAAATCTGCGAAGCAAAAGAACCAGCAGCGTCGTCAATCAGGGACATCAATTTCCCACCAAACATGTTGTTGTGAATGCCTATATCAAAGTCTTTACAAATATATGTGGTGATCAATTCCATTTCCATTATGCTCAAAGTGCTGCAATGCTTATGCTTCAGCAACGCCACAAAAGTAACAAGAGATCATGGATCAATAGTCAAAACATGCGAAATGTTTATTTCCTTTAACAAAGCTTATGACTATAATACGTATTATTGTGACGTGAAAAATTCCTTGCTCACTATTGCTTTGATGTTGGTTTTTGTTCCTTCCCGGGGACAAACGAGTGGTATTGATTCCATTTACCGGCTGGGAAAATCCGAAAAAAACATCCGAAAAAAACTACTTTTATTCAACGAGGCTGTTGCTTATGGGTGGTATTACGGCGATTACGACAAAGCAATCAGTTACGGAAAAGAATCTCTGAAACTTGCCCGCAGGCACCACGAAGATTCCATTGCAAGTTTGCTTGATAACAATATCGGTATTGCATTCGACTACAAGGGCGATTACTCACAGGCTCTGACCCATTTTTTCAAGGCATTGCGCGTTGCCGAAAAGATAAAGGACCGGAACAACGAAGCCTACATTCTGAGCAATATCGGATTGATCTACAACAACCAGGAACAATATGAAAAAGCGCTTCAATACCACGAGAAATCCCTTCGTATCCGGCGTGAATTGAAGTTTCAAAAAGGAATTGCGGCTTCGGTCAACAACCTGGCAATCGTTTTTATGAACCAGGAGAAATATGAAAAAGCCATTCATTATTACCGGGAATCTATGGCGATCGACATCGAAATGAACGACAGTCTGGGACTTTCCGATGATTTCAATAACCTGGGGGTTTGTTACCAGAAACAGGGAGATTACAAACGATCGGAATATTACCAGCTTAAATCATTGGCTATTCGCGAAAAACTCAACCTGAGCCTGGGAGTTGCTACTTCGAAATTAAACCTGGGAGTGGTGGCCGTCAAGCAGGGAAAACTGGCAGAAGGAGAAAAGTACCTGAACGAATCCATGGCCCTGGCTGAAAAACTGGGCGCTAAGGAAATTTTGAAATCAGTTTGCCAGTCACTCTCCGAATCGGCTGAAAAAAGAGGCGATTTCAAAACCGCTTTTAAATACCTGCACCGGTTTAACCAGATTGAAAAAGAACTGGCCAACGAAGACAATATCCGCAAGCAGACCCAGGAAGAAATGAACTACAAGTTCGACAAAGAGCGTGAAACACAACGCCTGAACCAATTGGCAACAGCTTTGGAAAACAAAAAGAAGCAGGAACAGGCGCTGATCATTAACTGGGCAATCGCCATTGTCGGAATACTGATCCTTGGTTTCTCATTCATCCTTTACCGGCGCTGGAACGAAGTCAAAAAGCAAAAAGTGATCATCGAGGAGAAAAATCGCCAGGTAGAAGAGAAAAACCATGAGATCCTGGATTCCATTAACTATGCCAAACGCATTCAAACAGCCATTCTTCCTTCCAGTCAATTGCGCGAACGCGTCTTACCGGAACATTTCGTTCTTTACGAACCGAAAGACATTGTAGCCGGCGATTTTTACTGGCTGGAAGAAACCAAAGATTCGATCATTTTTGCCGTGGCCGACTGCACCGGACATGGAGTTCCAGGAGCCATGATGAGTGTGGTTTGTCACAACGCCCTGAACCGTTCGGTCAAAGAATTCGGTTTAAGAGACCCGGGATTGATCCTGGACAAAACGCGTGAATTCATTGTAGATGAATTATCCAAGGAAGAGGAAGATATCGAGATTTCAGACGGAATGGATATTTCCCTGTGCACCTGGAATAAGAGCACTCACCAAATTACCTGGGCAGGGGCTAACAATCCGCTTTGGATCTGGAAAAAAGAAAGCAGCGAGATCGTGGAGATCAAACCCAATAAGCAACCCATCGGGAAGCATTTCGACATGAAACCATTTACAACGCACGTTGTAGAACTGGAAAAAGGCGATCGTATCTACCTCATTACCGACGGCTATGCAGATCAGTTCGGCGGACCGGAATCGAAGAAATTCAAGGCGAAAAACCTGAAAAATCTCCTGGTTCAGATCTCCCATGAACAAATCGCCCGCCAAATCGATAGTTTGAGAACAACTTTCTTCAATTGGAAAGGCGACTTAGAACAGATAGATGATGTGTGTATTATGGGGATTGAGATTGAATAATTCCTAATTACGAATGCCGAATTAGGAATTATTAAATGGGGTTCATCCTGATAATTAGTAGATCCTCGAATTAAATGGGTAAAAAATGACTAAAATCCTCGAAACGCCCCGCCTCTACCTTCGGGAAATGACCCCGGACGATGCTGAAAATGCTTATTTGCTGAATTCAGATCCGGAAGTGCTTCGATATACCGGCGACGATCCTTTTGAAAGCATTGAAGAAGCCCGCACATTCCTGGAAAACTACGAATCTTACCGAAAATATGGGTTTGGCCGTTGGGCAATGATCCTGAAAGAAACCGGCGAATATCTGGGCTGGTGCGGATTGAAATACACTCCCGAACTGGATGAATTCGATATCGGTTACCGGCTCATGAAAAAATTCTGGGGAAAAGGTTATGCCACGGAAGCTGCCGGAGCTTGCCTGGAACTGGGATTCGGTCAGTTGGGCATGGAAACAATTGTGGGACGAGCTATGCCGGAAAATGGTGCTTCTGTGTGCGTACTTGAAAAAATTGGCTTAACTTACCTGGAGAATCGAATGACAGAAGGAACAGAAGAAGTTATTTACATCAAACACAAATCGTAAAAAGTATGACAGATCCCAGGGTTAGTGAATACATTTCAGCATTGGAACCTGCCGAACAGGAATTTGTGGCTTATGTCCGGAGTTTTGTTCCGAACATCGATCCTGAAATCCGCGAACAGATCAAATGGAATTCATTAGCATTCTTTTATTCGGGTGAAATGAAAGCTTTCGACGCCAAAGAATACAAACGGGATTTGCTGGTGGTAAATTTACACCGTGGAAAATTCCTATTGGTCTTCCCCACCGGTTCAAAGATCGACAATGCTATTTTGAAAGGAACCAATTATCCGGACGGACGGAAGATCGTAACTATCGATTCGTTAAACGCTTTGAAATCGATCGAACCAAACCTGCATGCCGGAATCTTAAACTGGATAGCACAAATTGAAAAATAGAAGGTATGAGCAAAGTAAGTCAGTTATGTTTCGTTTTATTGGTCGGAGTAACCATCACATCCTGCGGCGAATCCACTCGTGAAAAAGCCAAAAGATCGGTGGAAACAGAACCAAAAACACCGGCACAAAAAGAATGTGAAACACCCACCGAAAAACCTGGCTACCTGATCGAAAATAAAATCCTGCATACTTTTTCGGATCCCGGAAAGAAAGACGAATTCCGAATTGTTGTCACGGGGGAAAACCTCCTGAAAGGAAAAGTACTTTTCACCATCACCACTTCGGAAGGCAAGAACATTCTAAAAGAAGAATTCGAAGCAGATTACCTGCTTGGTTATGATTTCACAGGAGACATTCATTCCCAAAAAGAAACGGACGCCTTTATAACCAAGCGCATCAAAGAATTTTTCTCCAAAGACCGATTCACCACACCGGCTATTGAAGAAGACGTACTTTTTGAAGACCAGAGTTATTACATCGACCAGGAAACCTGGGAAGAAATAAAAGCCAATAAACAGGCCGTAGGGTTTTATTATTTGCTGGGCAAGGAAGACGGGAGACATGTTGCCTTCTCGAAGAAAAAAGGAAGAGCGGTAATGTATTACAATTGTTGCTGATCACTTGTTTAGGTCTAAGAGTTTACTCACTCACATTCAAAAACATCCGTTCAAACCTCCATTTTAGTTAAGAATTCCTAATACAGCATGCGAACAAAAATTAGTACTATATTCGCTTAACATTTTAAACTTAAAAACATGATCGCTGGACTTATTATTGGAGGTGTTGTATTGATTCTAATCTTTTGGTTAATCTCTATTAACAACCGACTTGTTTCATTGAAAAACAATCGCGAAAGCGCTTTTGCGGATATCGACGTACAATTGAAACAACGTTACGACTTAATTCCACAATTATTGGGGGCTGTTAAAGGCTACATGAACCACGAAAGTGAAGTATTGACACGCGTTACAGAAGCTCGTTCCAGATACCTGCATGCAGGAACTATTTCTGAAAAGATCGCTGCTGAAAATAACATGGCTGCTGCAATGAACGGATTGAACGTCCAGATTGAAGCTTACCCGGATTTGAAAGCAAACACGAACTTTATGCATTTGCAGCAGGAAATTGGTGATTTGGAAAACAAACTGGCTGCTGTTCGCCGTTATTTCAACTCTTCTACCAAAGAATACAACAACGGTATCGAACAGTTCCCAAGCAGTTTGATCGCTGGTTTCAAAGGATACAAAACAGAACCGATGTTCGACCTTGGAGTGGAGCAACGCCAGACTTTGGACAAAGCTCCTGAAGTTAAATTCTAATTGGTCTGAATGGCAGCTTATATTGGTCTTCATCAACAGATCCGAAGCAACAATTTAAAATCAGCTTTGATATTGGCAGGATTCCCGTTATTGATTTTAGCGGGAGTCTATGCTTTTTTCTTCTTTATGATGGGAGGAAAAGATCACATGGAACAAGTCAATCAGCGCTTTATCACAACAATTCCTTTTGTGATCGCAGGAGTATTGATCTGGTTCCTGATCGCTTATTTTTTCAACGCTTCGATGATCCAGATGGCTTCCGGCTCACGTCCACTGGAGCGCAGAGAGAACATGCGTGTTTACAACCTGACGGAAAACTTATGCATGTCCGTAGGAATGAAAATGCCGCAATTGTTTGTGATTGATTCTCCGGCTCTGAACGCTTTTGCCAGCGGGATCAATGAAAAAAGCTACGCCGTTACGCTCACAACTGGTATTATCGACCATTTGAACGACGAAGAACTGGAAGGTGTAATCGCCCACGAACTAACGCACATTCGAAACAAAGACGTTCGTTTACTGATTGTTTCCATCATTTTTGTCGGGATTCTTTCTTTCGCGGTAGACCTTTTACTGCGCAACCTGCTTTGGGGCGGAGGCCGCAGAGATAAAGATGACAACAAAGGTGTTTTGATTGCATTAGTCATTTCAGCCGTTGCCTTGTTATTGTCAGTCCTTTTCAAATTCGCTTTATCCCGCAGACGCGAATACCTTGCCGATGCAGGTGCTGTACAAATGACACGCAACTCACGTGCTATGGCTTCCGCTTTGCGTAAAATCTCCGGTCATTCGGAGGTTTCTAACGTAAAAAGCGAGGACGTCAAGCAAATGTTCATCGAACACAAAGCATTGGACGGTGCAGGATTTGCAGGTTTATTTGCCACCCACCCTCCTATCGAAAAACGCATTGCCGTTTTGGAACAGATGTAATGCATTCAAAGGCAACTCACCAGACTTTCATCACGCTTGGAATCATCGCCCTGGCATTTGCCGGGTTTCTTCCGTTGGGTTATTCCATCATTCATCTCAAAGGAGAAAACAATTTCGGAAAATTCATTGCCAGACCCGCTTTCGGGATTACTCATTCGGTTTACTACCTGAATTTCCTGCTGCTTACTATTCCGCTCGTTTGCGGATACCATGGGAAAAGAGTAATCGCCCGAGTATTGGTCATTCTATTCGCTATCTCAGCTGTTGCAATAACTTTTATAGGGTGTACTTTTATCGGCTTTCATTGGAGTGGGCCCATTCACGGAAATACCGGGATAGGGATGATTTCCATGCTTGCAGGTGATTTGCTGATTATGACCGGATGTTTGTTGCAGATCCGGTACAACAGGAACCAAAATCAGGATCAACCTACGGTATAAACAAAGCCAAATAGACGGATGTCTATCCGTATTTTTTCTCCAAAAAGTACTTGTTTGAAATGATCTTTTACACTAACTTAAGTAGAAATCGTAAAAAATCAGTTCATCATGGGAGCAATTAAACTAGCCATTTATCCACGTACTCAAATCCGGAAATCTGACGTTGCAAGAGCCATATCTGTACCCGCAAGGATTACCATTCTAAAGACAATTATAGAAGACGGTAGAACAAACGGAATATATTTGTCAGATGTATTGAAGTTAAGTCAACCAACCATTCATCATCATTTAATGGTCCTGAAATCCACCGGATTAATCAAGGGAGATTTTTTTGATGAAGACTATTACTGGTTCCTGAATTATGAATGTGAGGATGAGCTCAATGCTTTAAGATGGTTCCTGGAAGATTAACGTGCTTATTTAAGACAACAGATTCTTCCGCAATCGCGCGCCCACACTGGGCAAATAGACGCATGTCTATGCGTATTTTGAGGATTGAATCACGGTGCACTAAATCTGGCTATCAACTTCACATTGAACCTTCGCTGCGTCACGTAATTCGACAGTGAGTTCACAACCTTAAATCGTTCAGGAAAATTAGCATCTTACTTCTAAGCTCAATACCCGGCAATCCCGCGTCCACACTGGGCAAATAGACGCATGTCTATGCGTATTTTGAGGATTGAATGACGGTGCACTAAATCTGGCTATCAACTTCACATTGAACCTTCTGTGTCACGTAATTCGACAGTGAGTTCACTACCTTAAATCGTTCAGGAAAAATCAGCATCTTACCTCTAGCTCAATACCCCGCAATCCCGCGCCCACACTGGGTAAATAGACGCATGTCTATGCGTATTTTGAGGATTGAATGACGGTTTGCTAAATCCTGACTATCAACTTCACATTGAACCTTCGCTGCGTCAGATAATTCGGGATCGAATAATACTTCCCGGAAACGTCTTGTACCCATTGCTTGGAGAGCACGTTATTCACCCCAAGCAGGTTAAACACCTCAAACGAAATGATAGCACTTTCCATTTTCTTCAGGAAATTCCGCGTTTTTCCCGGTTTTCGGTACAGGATATCGTAAGACATCCCCATATCCACGCGGAAATAAGATTTCATGGTCAGAGTATCCTTGTAGCGCGAATGATCCGGCGGACCATAAGGCAAACGGGAACCATAGGTAATTCCAACCTGACAGGTCAATTGCTGTAATCCGGGCATGTGATCCTGGAACAATACACCAACGGTAACATGCTGATCCGTCGGTCTGCGGATATATCCTGGATTTACCCGGTTTGAATCCACCGCAACCTGATCTTCGCTGTACCCGTAAATAATCTTTTCACCCGCAGCATTGTAATAATCGTAGTAATAATCGCCTTTGATATCTTCCTTCGTAGAAAGTAATCCCAATTTAAAAAAGGACATCAGGCCGGGAACGAATTCACCGTTCAGGTTCAGGTCCAAACCGGTCGCGTAAGCCACAGCATCGTTGTTGGCAAAATAGCGCGTACGAACGTTGTCAACTTCGTAAGGGTTTACGTCCCATAAGTATTTGTAATAAGCTTCTGCAGAGAATTTAAAAGGAGCCTCGCGTTTCCACATAAAGAAACTGTAATCCATTCCTAATACAAAATGCGCTGACTTCTGCGATTTTACGTTCTGATTGAGTTGCCCGGTAAATGTCCGGAACTCCCGGTAAAAAGGAGGCTGATAATACAATCCGGAAGAAAAACGGTAACGAACTCCCCGGCGGACAAATCTCCCGTTGTGGTAAACATATTTCACCGGGAAATAAGTTAAGGATAAACGCGGAGTAATGAAACCGTCACTATTGAAACTCGTGTAAGTTCCTCTTAAACCATAATCCAGGCTGAATCCGGAACGTGACTCATTAATCGTATCACGAATGAAGCGCTCTCGAAGTTTGCCCGTTGAGTCTTCGTAAGTAATTTTCTTTTCAACAGGAATATTTTTACGAACCTTTTTCCATTCCCAGTGATCCTGCAAATATCCGTTGTAACGCTGATTTTCAAGCTGTAATTTGCCTTTGATTACTTCGTAAAGATCTACTTCATCTGTTGGCTGGTCTACCTGCGAATAACCGGCAGAATCCACATATTTCCATTCGCTCAATACATCATTGAAATGATCGATCTGGATTCCCGCTCCCACTTTCAACTCGTGACGGGTATTCTGGTTCTTTGGTTTAAAAATAACCGATCCGTCGTGGTAAACGCTGATAATATCTGCATTCAGTTTATTGCGTGCATGGTTCAGAAAACCACCGATACCCAAAACTGCGATTGAATCTCCGAATTCTTCTTTGGAAGGGTCTGTTTCCAGTTCGTTGATGAAATATTCACCCAGAATATCAAAGGTTTCGCGCTCATCACTACGGAAATAGGTGAAGAAAGTCCGTCCATCGTATTTTTTGGATGAGTAGTTCAAAGATGTTCCCACGGTAGAAGTCAGGAATTTCGTTTTTTCCTGTCCTTCGAAATAAATATTGAACGAGTAAGCCTGGTTTGCCGTCCCGAAATCGGTTTGACTGGTTTGCGGAGCGAATTGGTACAGGTTGGAAGAAATATGCCCGAGCATCGTCCAGGACCAGTGTTCGTTGATGGTATAATTTGTCACCGCCTGTGCATCCCAAAAAACCGGATTGTAATTTCCCTTGGTAGGAAGCGAATTCAATAAATACCCGTTAGCCCGGTATCTAGCCCCGAATAAATACTGGAAACGGTCGTGTTTACCCACTTTATCTTCTACATGTGCTTCGACACCCAATAAGGAAGCCATTGCCGAAATACGCAACGAATCCGGTTTCCGGTAGTGAATATCCAAAACCGAGCTCAATTTATCGCCGTACATGGATTGAAAACCTCCAGAAGAGAAGTAAATATCCTGTACCAAAGCGGTATTGATAAAGCTTAATCCCTCTTGTTGACCGGATCGCGTCAGGAAAGGCCTGTTGATCAAAAATCCGTCGACATACACTAAATTCTCGTCGTAATTTCCTCCGCGAACGTTGTAATTGGAAGTCAATTCGTTATTGGAGTTAACTCCGGCCTGGGTCAATACGAGCATCCGTTCCACTCCACCCAACACCTGTTTTTGCAAATCAATCGGTGGAATACGATCCAAGCCGTTAACTTCTTCTTTGACCGTTTTAATCACAACCCCGTCGATGATTCCGAAATCAAAAACCACCGGATCCAGTATAAACGAATTTACTTCAGGGATCTGGACATTTTTGCGGTACTCATTTTCGGAATCGAATTGAGCGATCATCCCGTATTTATTGGGCATCAACTGAACCTGGAAACGGCCGTTTTTATCCGTGGTAGCAGCAACCGTGTCTTTCCCCAAAATAAAAAAGACATTCACGTTCGCCAACGCTATTTTCCGATTATCCAGCACATTTCCGGTTACCTGAACCTGCGACCACAAAGCAGTCAATGGCATAAAAACAAGAAGAAATAGTACAAGAAATTGGTTTCGCATCTTCGCTTAAACGTTGAAATGCCGAAATTAGTGTAAAGTTTTTTATTTCATTGGAAGATCAACTCATTTTTGGAATATTTCCCACAGACGGGTGCAGATGAATATGGAAGAAATTTCACCAAAGGTTAATCTTCTTCTCTGTAAATAGAGATGCATATATCAAGAATCATAAAAAAGAATCCAAAATGGAAGGATTCCTTTCTATTTCAGAGCAGTTTAAATAACAAAAACATCTGTGTTCATCTGCGCTATCAGCGGGAGTTATTTTGCCAGATCAACCACGATTAAGGCCGCCTCAAACGGATCAATTTCCGCATGTATCCGTTTCAAAAGCTCATTATAAGCTCCGCTCGGAGCAAATTGCAACCAATGGAAATAACGTTCCTGCAAGGAATTTTCCGGGATAATGCGCTCCGAAATAAAATCGATCGACTGAAGAACTTGCTCGTGGCGCTGCTTCAATTGTTTGACCAAACGCTGTTCGAATGACTCCAATTGTTTTTTCATGCGAACGGTTTCTGCCTCTGCAAAAGATTCCAGGGTTGCTTCAATGGATTTTGCCTTTTCGATCATCGTTGTACGAAGCGTATCAAATTCCTTGTAAAGCGTGGAAAGATCCAGATCATCGCCTTCATTTTCCTTCAGGAACAATTTTTTCAAATCTTCTCTTGGTTCGAAAAAACGTTCGTTTGGCCAGTTCAATTTATCCATGCGTTTTTTCAGCGTACCATCTATCAATTGCAGGGAAACACGCTGCTGAATTAACGGGAACAAGGTTTGATGCACTTCAAAAACTCCTTTCAACTGGATCCAGTAAGCCATTTCTCCTCCTCCTCCGACATAAACCAGATTCGGTAAGATCGTTTCCTGGTAAACGGGACGCAGGATTACATTCGGAGAGAAGTTTTCCGGTTCCTGTTCGACCAATTCTGCCAATGCTTCACGCGTGTAGACCTTTCCGTCAATTGCCAGTCCGTTAGCTGTAGGTTCGATGCGCAAACGCTCACCTGCTTTCAGGTAAAACAAATTACAATCGCGGGAATGCGCCTGAGGTTTGTACCCGGCCGCTTCAACCAGTTTATTCATATTCTGAACAGCATGATTAGCCAGGTCACTGGAAATTTCTCTCAGAACAACCGGGATAAATTCGCGTTTCAGGTCCCGGTCATCCGGTTGAAGTACCAACACTCCGAATTCGGCAAATAACTTGCTGATAAACTCCTGTTGATACGCCGCGTAATCCGGTTTTTCAGCAATTGAAAGCAATGCGTTGATTTCCGTTTCTTTCCCTTCAAAAAAAGCACTGAACTGAGACTTTACCTCGTTGAAATCCTCCATATTGAAACGGCCAACAGGCCCTGTCTGGCCAGATTCCCAGGTCAGTTTCTGGTTGAATAACTGAGTGGATTTCACTTCATCGAAATCGTGGTCTTCGGAAGCCATCCAAAATACCGGAACGGCCTTAAATGCACTTTGGCTTTTATTGAATTCTTCGGAAAGACGAACCACGTGAAGCACTTTATAGATGAGGTAAAGCGGTCCGGCAAAAAGTGTCAGCTGATGCCCCGTTGTAATGGTAAACGTGTTTTCGTTTTCCAGCAATTTCAGGTTTTCCAATTGACTTTCCGATGCATAGGAACCGATTTGCCTGTTCCAAACCGTTACCAGTTTTTTTCGTTTCTCAGAAGAATAAACTTCTTTCTTTTTTTGCGCCTGTACCTCTAAATCCGAAATGGAGTTTAGTGGCGCTGTCAGAAATTGCCCGAATGCTGATTGGTTCCCAAAAGCCTGGGAAAATGATGAAAATTGTTTGATATGTTGTCGAGCGATTGTTGTATGATTCATGGGGCAAATGTACATATCATTTTCAGTTGTAGCAGTTACCATGGAAAGCAAACTGTTAAAAACTCCCAACTGGTTACCGATAGGTTTTCAAGGATACAGGAGGCCTTCACTGAATTCCGTTAACCTTATTCATGAGTTATTTTCAAAACGGTACGCCTGCTCTGTTTAATTTCCTTTTGAATTTTCACATTTTCAATTCTCAATTATAGAGTATCTTTGTATAAATTTTTAAAGAAAATAATGGAAGCTATTATTCGTACCGAAAAGGGAGATATGCGTGTGACCTTCTTCCAGGAAGATGCACCGAATACAGTTGCGAACTTCGTGAAACTGGCAAAAGAAGGATTTTACGACGGTTTGACGTTTCACCGCGTTTTACCTGATTTCGTAATCCAGGGAGGATGCCCGAACTCACGTGAAGGAGCAACAGGAATGCCTGGAACAGGCGGACCGGGTTACAAAATTGATTGTGAATTAACAGGAGGAAATCAATTCCACGACCGTGGAGTACTTTCCATGGCTCACGCAGGAAGAAACACAGGTGGATCCCAGTTCTTCATCTGCCACAGCAGAAACAACACGGCACATTTGGACCGCAATCATACTTGTTTCGGAAAAGTAACAGATGGTATTGACATCGTGGATGATATCAGACAAGGTGACCGCATCCTTGCAATTGAAATCCAGGATTAATAAAGTCCTTTCAAACAAAAACCCCGTAGTGAATGTAATTCTGCTACGGGGTTTTTTATTTCTGAATAATCTATCTTAGTTTGTCTTCGGAGTTTCAGCCGGTGCTTCCTGAGGCAATACTTTTCCTGTAATTGTCAGGATAATAGGCTCAGTAGAAGCGTTTGTAGTAACAGTGATTGTTTTAGTGAACTGACCAACACGCTTAGTATCGTAATTCACAACAATTTTAGAAGATTTTCCTTTAGCGATCGGCTCAGTTGGTTTCTCAGCAGCAGTACAACCACAAGAAGTCTGAACATTCGTAATAATCAAAGGAGTTTTCCCGTTGTTTTTGAATTCGAAGATGAATGGCTCTTTGGAATCGTAAGGGATTTCTGCTCTTTCGATTTTCAAAGTTTTAAAAGCTACAGGAGATTTAGTCGCCTCAGTTTTTACGTCTTTTTTCGCTTTATCAGTTGTTGTTTGTGCAAATGATCCAAGTGAGATCAGTGAAACTGCCAGAATTGCTATTACTTTCATGTGTTTTTCTTTAGATACCGATATTTAATCGTCGGTGAGTTTTAACTATACAAGAATACGAACTCTTTTTCGAATGGTTGTTTAATTAACAAAAAATTAAATGCAAATTTTTAACCGCCCGGAGGTGTTCAAAAGTTTAAAAAGTTCCAGGTTCAAAACCCCCAATAAGATTGAACTCCTGGAACAATCTTGAACTCTTTGAACATTTTAATTATTTTCGTAACCCATTCAAAAAGAGTTTCATGAAGTTACTGATCGGTTGCATCCTGTTCCTCACCACCGGATCTTTAATGGCACAAACACAGCAACAGCTGGATTCGCTGGAGCGTTTGATTCCTAAAAAACAGGGAAAAGAACAAGTGCAGCTACTCAACGACCTTACGTTCTATTACTTTCGTTCGGATGCCAAAAAAGCAATCGGGTTTGGGTCCAGATCCCTGAAACTGGCAAAAACACTCAACGACGACGCTCTTTTGGCGAATACCTACAACGATTACTCCATGCCTTTTCTCACCACCGGGAATTTCCAAAAATCGGTGGAACTGAATTACAAAGCACTGGAAATCCGCAAGCGTTTACAGGATACCACTGGCATGATCTCTTCTTACGCGAAATTGGGAAATGGCTACTACGAATTGGGTCAATACAAGAAAGCTCAGCAATCCTATAATCGCGCGATTTATTTTGCAAAGATCCTCGGTGACGAAAACACCTTGTTGCAGATTTATCAAAACAGTGCCAACGTACTGGAAGCGGGAGGTTTTATAAAGGAAGCACTGAAAATGCAGCTGGACGTGCATGAAATTGCCATTCGGACGGATAATAAATTGGTCCAGATTTCTAACTACGGCAACCTGGGATCCTGTTACCAGAAATTGAAGCAATTCGATAAAGCACGTGAAATGTACCTGAAGGCAGTTCCGATCGCCAAAGAAATGAACCAGCCCGAACAACTTGCAATGGTTTACCAGGGATTGGGAGTGGTAGAACGTGCCGCCAAAAACACCGACCTCGGCCTCAAATATTACCAGCAGGCCTTAAAGCTCTACAAAAAACTGCATTCCAAAACCGGTGAAGGAATCATCGCCGTGAATATCGGGAACTCTTTTGCAGACCTGAATCAAACCGATTCTGCTGATTTCTACCTGAATTACGGGTTGAAACTGGTGAAGGAAACCAAATCCTACAGGCAGATCATGAATGCCTACAACGGATTGGCCGATTTGGAACTCAAACGGAAAAACTTCCAGAAAGCCTCGGAATATTTAGTTCTGAAAAACAACTACCAGGACAGTGTTTCTATTTTCCAGGGAAATGAGCTCATTGCAGATGTATTCGGGAAATACGAGTTGGAAAAGAACGAGCGTGCCTTGGCAGAAAGCGAAGCCAAAAATGCCAAAAACCAATTGTACCAGGCAATCTGGCTCGGAGTTTCCGTGACCTTGCTACTGCTATTCGTAGTAGTTTTCCTGTTCTTCCGGCACAAACGGAAAATCGCCAAAGAAGAACTGATCCGTACCAGACAGGAAGAACATTACCTGCGTGAGAAACAACTGAACGATCAAAAACTCAGTATTTCCAGGGAATTACACGACAATGTGGGATCGCAGATTACTTACCTGATCTCCTCCATCGACAATCTTTCCTATCTCGACGAAGCAAACGAGCAACTGAATTCCAAACTTCACGATCTCAGCGATTTCGGAAGGAATACCATGCAGGAATTGCGAAGCACGATCTGGGCCATGAATTCCGAAGACGGAAGCATTCAAACACTTCTCACACGACTGGAAAGTATCAAAAGTAAAATTCCGCTTCCGATTGAGATCAACAATCAATTGCGGGAGAATTACCCCTTAAAATCGACGGAATTGCTAAACTTGTACCGCATCATCCAGGAATCGATCCAAAACACTTTAAAACATGCAGAAGCGACAGCAATCCGGATTTTGCTGGAAGAAAAGCAGAATAAGGTTGCCGTTTCCATCAGTGATAACGGAAAAGGAATGAAAACCAAAGACGGGAGCGGAAACGGATTGCAAAACATGCGCTACCGCTGCGAACAGATGGCCGGTGAATTTGAACTGAAGACCGCAGAAAATGGAACCACGATTTCATGTACATTCGGCATTTGACGTATTGGATAATCTCACAAAAGGTTTCACTTTTGTGAGAAGTTCAAAAGTTGAATCGTTTAATTGAACTTTTTGAACTCTTTTAGAACCTTTTGAATAGTTGAACTCAATCATGATAAGAATTGCAGTAGCCGAAGACAACGCTTTTTTAGCTAAATCCATCCAGGAAAAACTAGCCCTTTTCCCGGGAGAATTGAAATTTAAATTCCATGCATTCAACGGGAAATTATTTCTTGAAAAGCTTGCTGAAGATACCACCGTGGATGTAATCCTTATGGACATTCAAATGCCCGAAATGGACGGGATCGAAACCACACGGATTATTTCCGAACGCTATCCGCACATCAAAATCATTATGCTGACTGTGCTCGATGACGAAGAATCCATCTTCCAGGCAATCCTTGCGGGTGCAAACGGCTATTTATTGAAAGACGAAAATCCGCGTATCCTGCTTCAAAGTATTTTATCCATTGTAGAAGGCGGAGCTCCCATGTCATCCGGAATCGCACTGAAAGCACTGAGATTATTAAGAAATCCGCTCAAACCTGAAGAGCTCAAATCCGACCTTGAAAAACCGGAACTCTCTCCCCGTGAAATAGACGTGCTGAACCAGTTGAGCAAAGGAATGGACTACAAGCAAATTGCCGAAAACCTGATCATTTCCCCTTCCACAGTCCGCAAACACATCGAAAATATTTACAGCAAGCTACAGGCACACAACAAAATCGAAGCCGTAAAAATTGCGCAGAAACACCGCATTATTGATTAATTATCAATTCTCAGCGATTTAAATGAGCAAGATGTGCCCCTTTGACAATTGATATTTAATCATTGATAATTTAAAAATCCGCTGCCATATCCAACACCTCTTTAATCGAATCATAGGTATTCTCACGGATCATTTTCCACTCCTCTTTTTCGATCCAGATCGCCTGAGTAATCGATTCTTCTTCCTGCGGAAACACCTCCATGGAACCGGAATAATTAAGAGCATACCACCAGTTTTTCTTGATCGTTGGCCTTCCCATGTAGGAATAAGTATGAAAAGTAATTCCCAGCAGGTGATCGATCACGGGCCCTGAAATTCCGCATTCTTCTTCAATTTCGCGAACCGCTGCCTCCCAGGGTTGCTCATCTGAGTCCAGTTTTCCTTTGGGAATATCCCACATTCCATGTCGTTCAATAAATAAATACCGCCGATCACACTTTACTATTCCTCCGGCTGCATCCATAAATTCATACCCGTGGAAAACTTTATTCAGCGCCAGTTCCAAATCTTCATAAATCACTAACAAACAACCGTTTGAACGGGAAAAATCAAACTCATCCAGGAGGATAGACAAATCATTTTCCAGGGAATTACGGACCAGGTCATACCTCTTGGAAGGTACTTTTTCCGACGAATCCAAAAATTCAATAACCGAATTATCCATAAAAACTTTGTACATTTGCAGTATGATTTTAAATAAAGATCGAGCACTAAAAGTAGCGGAATTTTTGCTACAAATTAAAGCAGTAAAATTACAACCAAATTCTCCTTTTACATGGGCTTCAGGTTGGAAATCCCCAATATATTGCGATAACAGGATTACACTTTCTTTTCCTGCAATCAGAACATACATTCGTCAGGGATACGCAGATGCCATCCTGGAACATTTCGGGAAACCGGATATTATTGCAGGAGTTGCAACAGGAGGAATTGCACAAGGTGCATTGGTGGCGCAGGAATTGGGAATTCCTTTCATCTATGTTCGCAGTTCGGCGAAAGCACATGGAATGGGAAATATGATCGAAGGTCATTTTGAGAAAGGTCAGCGTGTGGTGGTTATCGAAGATTTGATCTCTACCGGCGGAAGCAGCTTGCAGGCTGTGAAAGCATTGAAAGAAGCAGGCCTGGAAGTAAAAGGACTGGTAGCAATCTTTACCTATGGTTTTGATATCTCCATGAAAAACTTCGCAAATGCAGAATGTCCGTTCGTTACATTGACAGATTACGACCACCTGATTGACCAGGCATTGAAATCTGATTACGTGACAGATTCTGACATAGATTCGTTACGTGAATGGAAAATCAATCCTGACAATTGGAAAAACTAAGGATATGTTATTAAAAACGGATGCTTCACCGGTAAATGCTTCGGCACAAAAAGTATTTGAATTTCTTTCGGAAGCAAAGAACTTCCAGCATTTATTGCCTCAGGATAAGATCTCGGATTTCCAGGCGGATGAAAAAGGCTGTTCTTTCAAAGCACAGGGAGGAATTGTAATTCCTTTGATCTACGTATCGAAAGAACCGTATACCAAAATCGTGATGGAATCCGGTGAAAAAGCACCGTTCAAATATACTTTATCAATCATTCTGAAGGAAACCGGCGCAACCTGTGAAGGTCATCTTGAATTCGAAGCACACATCAACATGTTCATGAAAATGATGGTTGAAAAGCCACTGTCAAACCTGTTTGGGGTAATGACGAAAAATCTTCAAAAACAATTTGAATAAAAATACATTATCGTAGGGACGCGATGCCTCGCGTCCCTACTGTTTTTTTTATGAATTCGGAATTGCTTTCCCGTAATTCGCTTCAAAATTCAATTCCTGGTTGTGATAGATCAATACCACACCATCTTTCTCTACCAATAAATTCCCGATTTGGTCCACTCCACGGATAATTCCGGTAAACGGAACCGGATTCTGACGTTCTTCCAGGGTAATTTCTTCGTCTTTCTTCCATAAAAAGGACTCATAAGTGTGTTTCAACCGGTCGAAATCCGCTTGCTGGATATAGTGGTAATATTCGTTCATAGACTTGCTCAATGCGTCCAGAACACTCAGTACATCCGGAGATTTCCCAGAAAGTTCTTCCAAAGAAGTTGCATAACCCACGCTTTGTACCGGGGAAATATTTACTCCTATTCCTACGATTGCTCCTTCTACCCGTCCGTTTTTCCAATTTGTTTCGATCAAAATCCCGGCAATTTTCTGGTTCCCGATAAAAATATCGTTCGGCCATTTGATAGCAGCTTTCCTGCGCGTAAACGACTGTACCATGTCGCGAACAGCCAGTGCAATGGCCATATTCAGGTAACACAAGTGGTCAACTGACAAAAAATCAGTTTTCAGGAAATAGGTTCCTGTAAACTGCTTAGCGCCCACAGACTGCCAGTTTCTTCCTCTTTGCCCTCTCCCGGCTGTTTGGTGCTCTGCCAAAATTACAGTTCCATGCGTCAGTTTACCTTCCGAAAGTAGCTTGGCAGCATAATTGTTGGTGGAGTCTACCTCATGTAATTGGATAATTTGTTGACCAATCATGTTTTATTAACAAGTATTTGCATTTAACAATCACACAAATCAAGCTAATAAATGCTTAGATTTGTACTTACAAATTTACGAATGTATAAATTAAAAAAGGACATAGATTCTAAAGTACTTTGCGACGCTATCGTTGAGGGTATGCAAGAAAACAAAGCGAAAGACATCGTTGTATTAGACCTACGAAACATTTCAAGTGCAGTTACAGACTTTTTCGTCATTTGCTCCGGGGAATCCAGCGTGCAGGTTGACGGTATTGCCTCAACTGTAACCAGACACACCCGTAAAGAATTACAGGAAAAACCCTGGCACCAGGAAGGAAAAACAACTTCCGAGTGGGTTTTGCTGGATTATGTAAGTGTTGTAGCGCATATTTTCTACAAGGATGCAAGACATTTTTATGAATTGGAAGATCTCTGGTCAGATGCTATCAGAACAGATATTCCAAATTTGAATTAATTAATTATGGCTGAAAATAACAATTCAAACAAACCGAAAAGGAATCCTTATGCGATCTACTGGATTTATGCAGTAATCGTATTGGGAATCATCGTTGCAGCTTACTACAATGGTTCTTCAGATGCTCAGTTGCGTAACATCAACACCTTTTATTCCCTGGCGGATTCCAGCATGATTGCTGACGCACGTATTGTAAACTACAAGCGTGTTGACTTCAAGATCAACGAAGCCGGTGAAAAGGCCATCAAGGCAAATCCGAATCCGAAAGGTGAATTAAAGTTCATTAAGAAGGCGCTGGAAAAGAAAAGCAACGGTTTCACTCAAAAAAGTGCACCGGTTTTCTCTATTGATATCGTGGATGCTGGAAATTTTGAAACCAAACTGGATGAAATCAACGAGCGTTTGGTAGCCAAAGGAAAAGCAACTGTTTCTGCTCCACCGGTTGAAGAACGCGATTATTTCGGTTCGATCATCGGTTTCCTGTTACCGATTCTGATTATCGTCCTGATCTGGGTGTTCGTCATGAGACGTATGTCAGGCGGAGGTGGCGGTGCCGGAGGCCAGATCTTCAACATCGGGAAATCCCGTGCGCAGGTTTACGAAAAAGGAAAATCCACCAACGTAACATTCAAAGATGTTGCAGGTTTGGAAGGAGCAAAAGAAGAGATCCAGGAAATTGTGGAATTCTTAAGAAGTCCGCAGCGCTACACCGAATTGGGAGCTAAAATTCCAAAAGGAGCTTTATTGGTAGGCCCTCCGGGAACCGGTAAAACCTTATTGGCAAAAGCCGTAGCAGGTGAAGCAAAAGTTCCTTTCTTTTCGCTTTCCGGATCTGATTTCGTGGAAATGTTCGTAGGGGTCGGAGCATCCCGTGTGCGTGACTTATTCCGACAGGCAAAAGAAAAAGCACCTGCCATCATCTTCATCGACGAGATCGATGCGATCGGTCGTGCAAGAGGGAAAAACAACGGATTCAACTCCAACGACGAGCGCGAAAACACCCTGAACCAACTATTGACAGAAATGGATGGTTTCGGAACAAACTCCGGGGTAATCATTCTGGCAGCAACCAACCGCGCAGATGTACTGGATGCAGCTTTGATGCGTGCAGGTCGTTTTGACCGCCAGATCTATGTAGACATGCCGGATTTGAATGAACGGAAGGAAATTTTCCAGGTTCACTTAAAGCCGTTGAAGCTGGATAAGAACATGGATATCGACTTCCTGAGCAAGCAAACACCGGGATTCTCCGGAGCGGATATCGCAAACTTGTGTAACGAAGCTGCATTGATCGCAGCGCGTAAGAACAAGAAGTTTGTTGAACGACAGGATTTCTTAGATGCCGTTGACCGTATTATCGGTGGATTGGAAAAGAAAAACAAGATCATTACCAAAGAAGAGAAACGCGCCATTGCTTTCCACGAAGCGGGTCACGCAACCACTTCCTGGTTACTGGAACATGCGCATCCTTTGGTAAAAGTAACGATTGTACCTCGCGGACGTTCATTGGGAGCAGCGTGGTATTTGCCGGAAGAACGACAAATCACCACTACGGAGCAAATCCTCGATGACATGTGTTCTGCTTTGGGAGGCCGTGCTGCAGAGCAATTGATGTTCGGAAAAATCTCTACGGGAGCTTTGAGCGATTTGGAGAAAGTAACCAAACAAGCATACGCCATGGTTTCCATCTACGGATTGAACGAACGTGTAGGAAATATTTCCTTCTACGATTCCCAGGGACGTGATGCGTTTACAAAACCATATTCGGATGAAACAGCACGTATCATTGACGAAGAGGTGAGTAAACTGATCGAAGAGCAATACCAGCGTGCGTTAAATATTCTTTCCGAGAATAAGGACAAGCTGACTGCTTTGGCGAATAAGCTTTTGGAAAAAGAAGTGATCTTCAAGGAAGACCTGGAAGAAATCTTCGGAAAACGCCTGTGGAATTCTGAAGAAGAAGTGAACACAGCGATCAACAATCCTCCAAGCGACGATTCGACTATTGATATCAATCCTGAGAACCCGGTGAACGAAGACACTAAAACGGATCAGGACTCAAATATCATCAATCCGACGATTGAACCGTTGGACAACTCGAACAATTCAGAAGAGTAATAAACTTTAAAATAACCCCATAGCAGAATTACATGTGCTATGGGGTATTTTTTTCTATGAAAGATGTATTGATACGCTCCGTTTTCGGGGCTTTATTTTTGATGGTGGTTTTCACTCCTTTCGTATACGATGTGAGAAACAATGCCAATATCCTGAATCTTGTTTTCTATGTGTTTACCATGCTCGGAACCCATGAATTATCGGAAATGAGCAAGAAAAGCCCGTATAAACACACGATGAAACTTCCGGCTCTTTTATTGGTAACCGCTTTGTTCATGCCGCTTTTGATCCAAACAGCAAAAGACTTCTATCCCTTACTCTACAACCCGGCCTGGGATTTCTTTCTTAAAACTCCTGCTGCGTTGATTCTTTGGGGAATCCTGATCGTAACGATCATTGTTCTGTCTTTCTGGATCTTCACAAAAGAAAAGATCGACTTTGTATTCAAAAGCCCGTTTGTATTCAACTTTTTCTACCCGGTTTTACCGATGTGGACTTTAGCAATAGCATACACGCTGACCAACCAGTTCGACAAACAAATGCTGCTGATCGTGTTATTGCCGATTTATCTGAACGATACACTGGCATACGTTTTCGGTCGTTTATTCGGGAAAACGCCATTGATTCCAAGCGTTTCTCCCAAGAAAACCCGCGAAGGATTTATCGGTGGAATGATCGGCGCTGCACTTGTCATGCTGGCCATTCTTTATTTCGTGGGATCTTTCACTACCAAAAATGCCCTGGCTATTGCCGGAGTATCTGTTTTGGCCAGTATTTTAGCTACGCTGGGCGATCTTTTTGAAAGCAAGCTGAAACGTTCCATCAACATCAAAGATTCCGGAAATATTCTCCCGGGTCACGGCGGAATTCTGGACCGAATTGACGCAATGCTATTCGTAGCTCCCGTTTTATACGTACTTTTGGCACTCATTAGTTAACACAAAAACATGACACTCCACAGGGAAGGAACAACTACAATCATCATCGCAGTAATCATCTTGGGCTTGATCCAATGGGGAAATTACTGGCTGTATACAAAAACAGAATGGCTTTGGTTATTCTTATTATTATCTGCCGGAGCATTGGTAATGCTTTATTTAGTGATACAATTCTTCCGGATCCCGAAACGCACGTTTACTTTTACAGATTCAGACATTTTGTGTCCGGCTGACGGAAAAGTGGTGGTGATCGAAGAAGTGGAAGAAACCGAATATTTTAAAGACCGCCGTATCCAGGTTTCTATTTTCATGTCGCCGCTAAACGTGCATGCAAATTACTTCCCGATCAGCGGAATTGTCAAGTACGTGAAATACCACAAAGGGCTTTTCTTAGTAGCATGGCATCCGAAAAGCTCTACGGATAACGAACGAAGCACGGTGGTGGTTCAACATTCATCCGGACAGGAAGTATTGTTCCGCCAGATTGCCGGTGCTGTTGCAAGAAGAATCTGTTACTATGCAAAGGAAGGTCAAACGGCTGAAACGGGCCAGGAATTCGGGTTTATCAAATTCGGTTCCCGTGTGGATGTCTTTTTACCGCTTGGCACGAAATTAGATGTTAAAATCGACCAGGATGTTAAAGCTAAGTTAACGAAGCTTGGCTCATTCTAATATTAATTGTATTTTTAAGCAAATTAAAACATTTGAATCATGAAAAAAGCATTTGTTGCATTGACTTTATTGATGTTCGTAGGTTCTGTGAGCGCTACTTACGCTGCAGATAACACAACGGTTTCTATCGTTAAACACGACGATAAAAAAGGTAAGAAGAAAAAAGGAACTAAAAAAGGGACTTGCGCTGGTGAAAAATCAGGTGGAACTTGCTGCCAGAAGAAAGCTGCGTAATACAACTTTCAACGAAATAAAAAACCCCGACGATTGACGTCGGGGTTTTTTGTATTCAATAATTTCCGTTTAATCTGCTTTTATCCACGTTTGTGTTCTGTAGAACGGCCCCACATAACCTCTTACGTGCAATTTGGTAAAATCATCACGGTCAATCCAAATGGCGCAGGTATACACTTTTCCGTTTTCAGGATCCACGATCGTTCCGTCTTCCCATTCTCCTCCATCCCATTTCAATCCGCGGATAATTTGCAAACCAACAAGCGGCTGATCCTTGCGGTCGTCCGTACATTTCTTGCACTTCGGATTGTCTTCTCTTCCTTCGCGCGGATACAGATAGGTGATTTTTCCGTAAAGTTTCTCATCCTTCTTGTAAAGCTCCACTTTCGACTTTTTCTTGCCTGTTTTGTCGTCAATTGTAATCCATACACCCACGCAAGACTGCGCTTTGGCAACTACAAAAAACAACAGAAATAATGATGTGGTTATCCATTTCATAGTTTCAAATTTTAACCCAATATAGGACTTTTTTCTATGAATGCATAAGAATTAACACGCCGATGCGCAATTCTAATCTCATTTTAATCTTCAAAACAACCGGAATTTGAAAAAGAATGAACCTGTTGCAACAGATTATTGAAAGCGAAAATAATTTCCCTTCTTTAATATACCGATCGGTATTATTCATTATATTCGAATTGTTCAAAACAAACTAAGATCAACAGCTATGAATACAAGTTATTTAGAAAGTGTCATCAAGCAATTTGAATACTACAAAATGCTGGGCGAAAAAACTGTTGCCCAAATCCCCGATGAAAAGCTGTTTTGGCAATACAACGAAGACAGCAACAGCATTGCGATCATTGTAAAGCACCTTTGGGGGAACATGATGAGTCGCTGGACCGACTTTTTGACAACAGACGGAGAAAAGGACTGGCGCAACCGTGACGCTGAATTTGAAAACGACTTTCAAAACAAAGAAGAACTGGTTGAAAAATGGAACGAAGGCTGGAACGTGTTTCTGAATACCCTTAAATCGCTCAAAGAAGAAGACCTCGAAAAAATCATATACATCCGCAACCAGGGGCATACTGTCCTGGAAGCCATCAACCGGCAATTAGCTCATTACCCGTATCACATCGGGCAGTTAGTTTATATCGGTAAATTGTGTGCGGAAAATTGGGAATCGCTGTCCATTCCGAAAGGAAAATCAACCGATTTCAATGCGGAGAAATTTTCCAAACCCAAAGAGCGCGGGCATTTCACCGACGAATTTCTAAACAAGGACAAGTCATGAAAATCCGGAAGCTAAACTGGGCGGGAATAGCAGTAACATGCGGCGATAAAACCGTCCTGATCGATGCAGTGGAAAATTTCACTCCCTACTTTCAAATTTTGGGAGCTCCGTTAACTCCCCTAATCCGTTTTTCAGATACGCTAAAAGCAGATTACATCCTCCTTACGCATTTGCATCTGGACCATTTCGACAAGGAAGTCATTGAAAAATGCTTAAATCCTGGCGGAAAGATTATCGCTTACACCAAACACGAAAAAGCAATTGCCAAACTCAACCGGGATTACATTCTGCTGGATAACAATGAAACATTCGGCGAAAACGGGATTACGTTTAAAGCGGTCTATTCCCTGGATGGAATCGGTGAAGAACAAACTGCCTGGATTGTGGATTTTAATGGCGTCAAATTATTCCACGGTGGCGACACTATCTGGCACAATCAGTTCTGGCGATTAGGCAAAGAAAACCCACACATAAACTTTGCCTTCCTGCCGGTCAATGGTGCAGTAGTCAACTTTCAAATGGCCGGTTTGGAATACAGCACCGTTCCTGCTTCACTGACTCCAGAACAGGCATTTAACGCGGCCAAATTGCTGCATGCCGAAAAACTGGTTCCCATTCACTACGAAAAGTTCGCTTCTCCATACTATCAACCGGCCGACACCAGTGAAGCGATATTCAACCGGTATTCGGAAGAGATTAAACAGCCGTACCAGTTAGTAAATGATGGCGAATACGTGAATTAAAAAACAAGCTTATGGAATTCTCATTAGACAAATCATTGGAAATTATCGCGAATACACCGGTCGTTATTTCCACCTTATTGCATAACCTGAGTGACGACTGGACCGACCGCAACGAAGGAGAAAACACGTGGACCGTAAAAGAAGTGGTGGCGCACCTGATCGAATGCGAACAAACAAACTGGCTGCCGAGAATACGAATCGTGCTCAATAGTCCCGAAACGGTCTTTGCACCGATGGACATGCAGGCCCATATGGAACAGGCAAAAAACCATTCGCTCGGGGAACTGCTGGTCCAATTCGATCAGCTCCGGGCAAATGCCATCCGTGAATTAAAGCAATACGACCTCAAGGAAGAAGATTTTTTGAAGACTGCTACTCACCCGGTCATCGGGAAAGTGAGCCTGGTAAACCTTATTTCTACCTGGACAGCACACGATATGACCCATCTGGCGCAAATTGCCCGGATCATAGCCCGGCAAAATAAAGAATTAGTAGGTAACTTTAAACAGTATTTAAACATTCTAAACTGAAACAGATGGATACACAAACAGCAGAAAAATTTGCGCAGGAATGGATCAGTTCCTGGAACGGACACAATATCCAGGACATCTTATCCCACTATGCAGACGACGTAACCTTCTATTCTCCATTCATTCCGCTTCTAAAATTCAATGAAACCGGAGTCATCACGAACAAAAACGATTTAAAAAAATACTTCGAGATCGGGTTGAACAGCTATCCTGATTTGCACTTCCGGTTTCATCATTGTTTTGCCGGCATCAACACCGTGGTGATCTACTATACATCGGTGAACGGCAGACTGGCAGCAGAAGTATTCGAATTAAACGAGCAGGGAAAAGCCATCCAGGTTTATTGTAATTATTCCGATCCGAAACCGCAATGAATTGGATAAAACATCCTGCGTTGCTGAAGGGACAGCATGTAAGTCTGGTTCCTTTGAACGAATCACATATCGCTGAGTTGGTTGAATTGGCGCAGGACAAAAGCATTTGGAAGCATTATGCCATAGACGGAAGCGATAAGGACAAACTGAAAACCAGTTTGGAACAAGGAATCGCCGACCGTGAAGGTGGAACTCAATATCCTTTTGTGATTCAGCTGAATGAAAACGGGCAACTCATTGGCAGCACCCGCTTTTTAGACATCCAGGAGAACCATCAAAAACTGGAGATCGGTTGGACCTGGCTTCATCCGGATTACTGGGGAACGAATATCAATACGGAATGCAAATACTTACTGCTCACTTTCTGCTTCGAAGAATTGCAGGCTAAACGCGTTCAATTGAGAACGGATGAAAACAACCTGCGTTCCCGGAAAGCCATTGAAAAAATCGGCGGACAGTTTGAAGGTATTCTGCGAAACGACATGGTCCGGGACAACGGAACAACCCGGAATTCGGCGTATTTCAGCATCATTCCCGAAGAATGGCAACAGACGAAGGCTCAACTTCAGGAATTACTGGCCAGCGAATGAATCACTTTTGACAATTTCCACGAAGTTTTCAATCATTTTTAATCCGTGGGGAGTGAGAATGCTTTCGGGATGAAATTGAACGGCATAAATCTTCTTTTCGGGAATTTCCATCGACATCAAAACTCCGGTTTCCGAAAAAGCAGTTGGAGTAAACGGTGATTCTTCCTTCAATCGCACGGCCCAGGAATGGTACAAGCCCACTTCAAAAGTTTGGGGAATTTGCGCATAAAAAAGGGAATCCTTTTTCACCAGTTGGATTTCTTCTGCCAGTCCGTGCTTGACAATTTCCTGGTTGTAAACAGAATCGCCGGTGTGAATAGCCAAAGCCTGCATTCCCAGGCAAACTCCTAAAACAGGAATGTTTTGTACGAATGACCGGGCAACGACTTCCATCAGTTTCCCTGCCTGCGGCGGCAGGCCCGGACCGGGAGAAAGCACCAGTGCGTCGTATTCATTCGGCGAGGAAGGATCGACATCCAGGTTTGTAACCACATCTACTGTTACCCCGCATTGTTCCAGGTAATGGACAATGTTATAGGTAAAGGAATCGAAGTTATCTACTAATAAAAACCGCATGTGCCCCAAATTTACTAAACTTGCAAAAAAGAATCGATGAAAAAGGCAATTACAATCCCGGGAGCTCCTGCTCCGATCGGGCCATACAGTCAGGCAATTGTTAGCGGTGACACTATTTACGTCAGTGGCCAGATTCCTTTAAACCCGTTTACAGGTGAATTGGAGGTCGGATCCATTGAAGAAGCAACGCACCGCATCCTGAAAAACATCGAGTCTTTATTGCAGGAAGCCGGGCTTACATTGAACCACATAGTGAAGTGCAGCATTTTCATGACCGACTTAGGGCAATTTTCCGAGATGAACGCCGTTTATGGTTCATATTTCCAGGACGTGCCTCCGGCAAGAGAAACCGTACAAGTTTCGAAGTTGCCGATGAACGTTCCGATTGAGATTTCTTGTATTGCCGTAAAATAACATACTAATACCCTCGCGTAATTGTGACCCATTCTGCTCCGAAAATTGCTGTTATCATAGTCAACTACAATGTTGTCTTTTTCCTGGAGCAATGCCTGAATTCCGTTTCGGAAGCTATGAAACAGGAACCGGCGGAAGTTTGGGTGGTCGACAATAATTCGGTGGATGGCTCCGTGGAAATGGTCCGCGAGAAATTTCCTTGGGTAAAGGTCATAGCCAACAAAGACAACAAAGGATTTTCCAAAGCGAACAACCAGGCGATGGAAATCTCCGAATGCAATTATCAGCTGCTTCTGAACCCGGATACGGTGATCGAGGAAGATACCTTGTTCAAAGTAGTGAAATACATGGACGAACACCCGGAAGTGGGCGGATTGGGCGTTAGAATGGTTGACGGAAAAGGAGTTTTCCTTCCCGAATCCAAAAGAGGTTTGCCTACACCGGCGGTTGCATTCTACAAAATATTCGGTATTTCCCGCATTTTCCCCAAGTCGAAAATCTTCGGAAAGTACCACCTGGGCTATTTGTCCGAATTTGAAACCAACGAAATCGAGATCCTTTCCGGTGCGTTTATGCTCATGCGCAAGGAAGCCCTGGACAAAGTAGGTTTGCTGGACGAAGCATTTTTCATGTACGGGGAAGACATCGATTTGTCTTACCGCATTATCAAAGGAGGTTATAAAAACGTTTACTTCCCGGAAACGCGGATTATCCATTACAAAGGAGAAAGTACCAAGAAGAGTTCGGTCAACTACGTGTTCGTGTTTTACCGGGCGATGGTCATCTTTGCGCGCAAACACTTTTCCCAGAAAAATGCGCGCCTGTTCTCCTTCCTGATCAATTCCGCCATTTATTTCCGCGCAGGATTGGCAATCGGGATGCGTTTTATCCGCAAGATTACCCTTCCGGTTTTCGATACCTTGTATTTGTTACTGGGATTGTTTGCCCTGACCAATTACTGGCAGCAGGCACAAATTGATTTCCCCGAACAAAGCACCAATATCCTGATCCTGGTTTACACCTTCATCTGGATGACTTCCGTGGCATTGCAGGGCGGATACGATCAGCCCATTACCTTCCGGAAATTCATTTTCGGCGGAGCGATCGGAACGGCTTTTATCCTGATCCTCTATGCACTTTTCCCGAAAGAATGGCAGTTCTCACGCTTGTTTATTTTACTGGGAGCAGGCTGGACCATCGCTTATTACATCCTTTCGCGCTGTATTCTTCACCTGGCAATCGGAAAGCGCTTTACTATCAACGGGCGCAAACATGCCAATTTTGCCATTGTGGGTTCGCCGGAAGAATTCGAACGCGTGTCGCATTTGTTGCACCAAACACAGCCCAAGATCGCTCAGATCGTTTCGGTTTCACTGACTGAGAACCATGGAAAAGATTCACTCGGATCGATCGATCAACTGGAACAAATTGCGCGGGTACACAACATCGATGAAATTATCTTTTGCGCCAAAGATTTGAGTGCTGCTGATATTATTCACTGGATGACGGCCATTCCGGATGTTTCGGTAGATTATAAAATTGCACAGCCCGACAGTCAGTACCTGATCGGTTCCAACTCGATTGAAACAGCCGGAGATCTTTACATCCTGGAGATCAACGCGATCAGTCAGCCGGCCAAAAAGCGACAAAAGCGCCTGTTTGATTTCCTGACGGGCATGTTGCTGCTGCTCACTTCTCCCCTGATCATCTGGGTTTACAAAAATAAACTCCAGTTCCTGGGAAATATTCTGAAACTGATCAGCGGGCGAAAAACCGTTGTTTCCTATAATGATCCGGGCAATTTATCCAACAAACAATTACCCAAGATCAAGAAGGGAATCCTTACTCCGACCGACCAATTAAGCGGTTTGGACGAAAATCTGAAATCCAAACTGGATTTGTTGTACGCACGCGAATATTCGGTGTTGCGCGACATCCAGATATTGTGGAAATCGTGGAAAAAATTAGATCAATAAAAAGCATTGGTGAAAATCCTATTTTTTCCGTTATTTTTGTACGAAAATTAATCGAGTATTCTTAGTCGTTATATGGCACAAATTGAAATTCGTCTTCCAAAAATGGGAGAAAGCGTTACAGAAGCTACCATCACAAACTGGTTAAAAGAAGTAGGTGATACAGTGGCAATGGATGAACCTTTGGTAGAAGTTGCAACGGATAAAGTTGACAACGAATTACCATCCGAAGCTGCCGGGGTTTTGGTTCAAAAATTATTTGAAAAAGACCAGGTTGCTCAAGTTGGTGACGTAATTGCGATTATCTCTACGGACGGAGATGCTGCACCGGCTGCACCAAAAGCTGAGCCTGCTGCAGTAGCGGCGGTTGCTGAAACAGTTTCAGCGGCACAGGCAGTTGTTTCAAACGGAGGAGTTACGCTTGATAAAAGCAGCGGGAACGGAAAATTCATTTCCCCGCTTGTGAGAAGCATTGCACAAAAAGAAAATATTTCCATGTCGGAAATTGACGCGATCAGCGGAACAGGCATGGGCGGAAGAGTGACTAAAAAAGACATTCTTTCCTACATCGATACACGCGGAACGGAGGCACCGGCCGCTGCAGCAACAACTGCCGCACAGCCAACACCTGCAGTTTCCGCACCGGCTGCATCCAGCAACGGAACTGCTCCGGTTGTTTCGGGAGGATCTTCTTTCCTGAGCAACATCAAAGAGCCGGTTGTGATTGCAAACCCGGGTGATGAAATCCTGGAAATGGACCGTATGCGCAAGCTGATCGCTGAGCACATGGTGATGTCCAAGCATGTTTCTCCGCACGTGACTTCTTTCGTGGAAGCTGACGTAACGAACATCGTGAACTGGAGAAACAAAATGAAAAAAGAGTTTGAAAAGCGTGAAGGTGAAAACTTAACGTTCACTCCTATTTTCATGGAAGCAATCGTGAAAGCAATCAAAGACTTCCCGATGATCAACGTTTCCTTATCCGGTAACCAGATTATCAAAAGAAAAGACATCAATATCGGGATGGCGACAGCGCTTCCTTCCGGAAACTTAATTGTTCCGGTAATTAAGCAGGCCGACCGCATGAACTTAACGGGAATTGCCAAATCCGTAAACGAACTGGCAAGAAACGCCCGCGACAACAAATTGAAGCCGGAAGATATCCAGGGCGGAACATATACCGTAACAAACGTAGGTACATTCGGGAACGTGATGGGAACACCTATCATCAACCAGCCGCAGGTTGCTATCCTTGCTTTGGGAGCAATCCGTAAAATGCCTGCTGTTATTGAAACACCTGAAGGAGATTTCATCGGTATCCGTCACAAAATGTTCTTATCTCACTCGTATGACCACCGTGTGGTTGACGGTTCTTTGGGAGGACAATTCGTACGAAGAGTTGCTGACTACCTGGAGCAATTCGATGTCAACAGAGAGATCTAAGTTTGTATTTTTTGTAACTAAAAAATAAAATGATCGTAAGACCCACCAACTTAAACTGAAAGAGGTGGGTCTTTCTTAATTTATAGAGCACATGAAATTACTGCAATCTACTATTTTACTTATGCTTTTGTGTCCATTGATTTCCTTCGGACAATACGACACTAAAAAAGTAATGGAAATGATCAATAGCGGGTCCGAATCCGAATTGGTGATGGAAAGTGCGATCATGATCCAGGAAGGATACTACTACCAGGCCGGGATGATCGTAGACAAGTTATTGGAATTTCAACCGACCAGTTCGAACTACAATTACCGCCGCGGGTTTATCTACCTGGAAATGTCATCTGATTTTGTAAAAGCAATGCCATACCTGGAAAGAGCGGTGGTGAAAACGGACAAAAAATACGATCCGTTCAACACCAAGGAAACAGCTGCACCCATCGATGCTTATTTTGAAATGGGAAAATGCTACCACATGGCAGGAAATATCGATAAAGCAGAAGAATATTACAACAAGTTCATCGCTTCTTCCATTACGAAATCGAACAATATTTTCTTTGCGAAACTGTACCTGGAACAATGTAAAGTAGCCCGTGCAGAAATGCAAAATCCGAAAAACGTGTACCTGAAGAATATGGGAACTTCCATTAACACGGCAAATCCCGAATATTCACCGGTTATTTCCCTGGATGGTTCTGCCTTGTATTATACCTCCCGCAGAAGATGGCCCACCGGAGCGTCCGACAAAGGGTTGGACCCGAGAAACAACCTGTACCCGGAAGATATTTACGTGTCTTACCGCGATTTCGATTCTACATGGATGGACCCTATCAGACTGGAATTCTGTGATTCCCTGCAAAATGAGGCAACACTGGCAGTAAGCCCCGATGAGCGTCGCGTATACGTGTACCAGGATACCAAAGGGAACGGAGATATTTTTTACTCGGATTTCTCTACCAATAAATTCCAGCTGGTGACTCACCTGGACGATAAGCGAATCAATACGAATGATTGGGAAACTCACGCAACCGTTACTCCCGACGGGCAACGCATGTATTTCGTATCCAACCGCAAAGGTGGTTTCGGTGGAAGAGATATTTACTACTGTATCAAACAAAAAGACGGTACCTGGGGTGAACCTGTGAATGCAGGACCGAACATCAACGGACCGATGGATGAAGAATCTCCATTCGTTTCCATTGACAACAGCACGCTTTACTTTTCCAGCAACGGAAATAAAAGTATGGGATGGTTCGACATTTTCATGTCCACAGCTGACGGAAAAGGAAACTGGGGACCTGCAATGAACCTAGGTGCTCCTATCAACTCCACGTGCGACGATTTGTTCTATACAACAACCGTTGACGGGTTGACCGGATACATGACTTCTGTTCGTATAGAAGGAAAAGGAGAAAAAGATATCTACGAAATCAAGAACAACTACTTAGGAGTTAAGAACATTGCCGTATTGAACGGAAAAATCAACGTAATCGGAAACAAGCCATTGCCGGAAGATGTTTCTGTAACCTTGAGATGCCTGAACTGCGAGAATCCTTACGACCGCAAATTATTCCCACGTGTACGTGACGGTGTATTCATGAATTCACTGGAGCCATGTAAAGAATACGACCTGACATTCTCTTATGAGAAAGACGGGAAGAAAAACTTCTACAACGAGAAATTCAAAACAGAATGTAACAAAGAATACTCCGAAGTTTACCGCGAATTCTGGCTGGATCTTGACAAGCAGATGATGGTGAAGCCTTACTATATAGTAGGAACGATTACGGATAGCAAGACCAACCAGAAATTATCGGATGTTGCCGTTACTTTGATCAACAAAAAGACCGGAGAGAAACTGTTCGGATCTTACACGAAAGGCGGTAATTACAAAACAGATACGATCGGAGGAATGAAGAAAGGTGACAACGTGGAATTTGCTTTAACACTGGAAAAAGCAGGATACGTGACCATGACTTATGATGCTCCGGTACTGCTGGGCGACAATTCCGAGATCCGCATTGACCGCTCACTGGCGAAAAACGAAGTGGGAACGGATATCGGCCTGGATGTAAACCCGATCTATTTCGACTACAGAAAATGGGATATCCGTCCGGATGCAGCGAAGGAACTGGATAAGATCGTGAAGATCATGAAGGCAAACCCGGGAATCAAGATCGAATTGGGTTCACACACGGATAGCCGCGGTACGGATGAATACAACATGAAGTTGTCCGATCAGCGTGCGAAAGCTTCTGCCCGCTACATTGTTTCGAAAGGAATTGCGGCCAACCGGATTACCGGGAAAGGATATGGTGAAAGCAAGTTGAAGGTATCCGATGAGACGATCAACAGCATGCCGGCTAAAGAAGAGCAGGAAAAAGCGCATCAGCTGAACCGTAGAACCGAGTTTATTATTGTGAAGTAAACAACACAAAACACATACGAACGCCGACCCCATAGGTCGGCGTTTTTGTTTCCCGCAGATAACGCAGATAGCGCAGATTTTAATTTGTTGGAGTTACTAACAGGGGGAACGTTTTTAACGTTATTTTTTACATAATATCGTAATTAGCATCATCCATGGTAGAAAAACATTAGGTATCAGGTGTCAAGTTCCCTACATTTTCGCCATCTTTGGGTATAACTTTTTGCATTATGAATTTATCACTCACCCGGAATTTTGTTATGTTGGACCTGGAAACCACCGGGCTGGATGTGGCAAAGGACCGGATCATTGAAATTGCTTTAATTAAACTTACTCCCAACGGCGAACAGAGTGAATATTACAAACGCATCAACCCCACTATTCCGATTAGCAAAGAATCTGCTGAAATTACCGGGATTACCGATGAAATGGTTGCCGGAGAACCTACGTTTGCCCAATTGGCAGACGAAATTGCTGCTTTTATCGGTGATGCCGACCTGGGAGGATACAATTCCAACAAATTCGACATTCCTGTCCTGGCGGAAGAGTTCCTGCGTATTAACCATCCGTTTAAAGTAAACGACCGCCGGTTTATCGATGTTCAGAATATCTTCCACAAAATGGAACAGCGCACATTGGCAGCTGCCTACCAGTTTTACTGCCAGGAATCGATGGAGAATGCACACAATGCTTTGTACGATACCAAGGTGACACTGGACGTTTTTAAAGCACAATTGGAGCGTTATCCGGACCTGGCGAATACCATTCCCGAGTTATCCGATTTCTCGCGCCAGGGAAACCAGGAATGGCATGATTTCGCGGGAAGACTGGCAAAAACGAAAAACGGCCAGGTTTGCTACAATTTTGGAAAGCACAAAGGGAAAACGGTTGAAGAAGTTGCTGAATCGGAGCCGGGGTATTTCGGCTGGATGATGGATGCCGACTTTCCACTGTTTACCAAGCAGTTATTGCGCGAAGAAATGGAACGCATCAAGCAGAAACGCCGGGAGAAACGCGAAGGAGAAAACCCCAATATGAGTATGGAAGACAAGCTGGCGGCGCTGCAAAATAAGTTCAAAAAGTAGAAAAGTTCAAAAGGTTCAAACGAGTTCCAAAAGTTTAAGGGTTCAATTTGAACATTTGAACATTTGAACATTTGAACATTTGAACATTTGAACATTTGAACATTTGAACATTTGAACATAAAAATTAAGAAATGAAAATCATCTGCATAGGGCGTAATTACGCTGATCACGCCAAAGAATTGAATAACCCGCTTCCTGCGGAGCCTGTTTTCTTTCTAAAACCGGATACGGCATACCTGCCGGCAGGAAACGACTTCTACATCCCGGATTTTACGAAGGATTTGCATTACGAATGCGAAGTCGTGGTTAAGATCAAAAAAGTGGGAAAAAACATCCAGGAGAAATTTGCCTCGACTTATTACGACGAGATCTCCCTGGGAATTGACTTTACGGCTCGTGACCTGCAGGAACAATGCAAAGCGAAAAGCCTCCCGTGGGAAAAAGCAAAAGCATTCGACAACAGCGCACCGATGGGAACGCATTTCGTTCCTGTTGCTTCCCTGGATTTGAACGACCTGCATTTTACCCTGAAAAAGAACGGAGAACCTGTTCAAAAAGGGCATACAGCGGATATGATCTTTTCAATCGATAAAATCATTGCATTCGTTTCACAATACATAACGCTTAAAACCGGCGACCTGATCTTTACAGGAACACCTGCGGGAGTTGGGCCGGTGGCGATCGGAGATCATTTGGAAGGATTTATCGGCGAAGAAAAATTGCTGGATTTAAAAATCAAGTAGGGGCGGAAAATTTCCGCCCCTACCCATTTAATATTATTCGGAATCCGGCATTCTCAATTCTGAAAAGGCCATTCCGAGTTCCTTTTCGCTTTCACGAAATAAACGATCGTTCCGAGGCTGATTACGCCCAATCCTGCCAGGATCATTTGCCAGCCGGTAGAAAGCAGGATTCCTACCCACAGAATGATTGCCAGGATTGCCGGGACCGGGAATAAAGGCATTTTCCAGGGAAAGAATGCTTTTCCGTGTTTTCTATGGAGTAAGATCAACCCAATGGATTGCCCGATGAACTGGATGAGGATGCGCATGGCTAAAATAGCACTGATGACATCGCTGAGCCGGAACAGCAAACTGAAAAGAAACCCGAGTCCACCCAGGAAGAGCAGGGAAATATGCGGGAATTGTTTCGTTGGGTGCAATTTTGCAAAGACTTTGAAGAATGAACCGTCGGCAGCGGCTGCATAGGGAATCCGGCTGTAACCGAGCGTAGCTGAGAATAAGGACGCAAAGGCAACCCACAAAATGAGGCAAGTAACCACAACAGCCGCTGTACTTCCCATCAAACGCTCCATAAACAAACTGATGACGAATTCACTGTCTTTGGCTTCCTTCCATGGAACAACGCTCGTTACACTGATATTCATAGCTAGGTAAAGCACTGAAATTCCCGCAATGGACAGGAACATACTTCGCGGAATGTTGCGTGTGGGATTTTTGATCTCGCTTCCCAGGTGGCAGGCATTGTAATAGCCCAAATAGCTATAAACCGTTTTCACGCTGGCAAAGCCCATTGCTGATATGAATGCATAGTTGACTGTCAACCCATCGTTCATGTGGGTGACCGGGCCGAAAAAGTTCCCGTGTGAAATTCCTCCGGCAACGATCCAAAGGATGGTAATGATTACCCCGAACCACAGAAAGACGCTGATCTTCCCGATTGTTTCGATTTTGCGGTAGAGCATCAATACGATCAGGATCACTACTCCCCCGCTCACCATTTTCGAGGTGTATTCATTTAAGGGAACGAGGTAGGAGAAATAGGCTGCAAAACCGATGGCTGCCGAAGCAATGACGAGCGGAGCCTGTATCATGGTTTGCCAAACAAAGAGGAAACTCATGAGTCCCCCGGCTTTATTGGGTCCGTAAGCTTCTTTGAGAAAATTATACGACCCTCCGGCTTTCGGAAACGCTGCGCCAAGTTCACTCCAGACCATCGCATCTACAAACGATAAAAGCGCCCCGGCAAGCCAGGCGTACAAAAAGTACTGCCCGTTCATCATGGTAATGATCATCGGCAGGGTGATAAACGGCCCGATACCGACCATATCGATCATGTTTATAGCAGTAGCTTGTCCAAGTCCTAATCGTCTTTCCAACATAGTTATTCAAAATTACGAATTACGGATGATGAATTGCGAATGACGGATCGGATTTTAGAAGGCTCGCCGTTTTTTGTACCGTAAATGAACGGATGCAGGTAGTTTATTCGAGGTAACTACTCTACCGGATCAGTTTAAATGCTCATTAATGAGAAATACACTCACCGGGAGAGAAGTTTGTTTTTTAGCCGTAAAAACATCCTTTTTTGAACCCTTACGTACCATTTGTGCAAGCTGCTTACAGCCCAAACGATGGCATCAATCCCTTATTGTTGCACGGTTTCAGAGGAATGAGGTGAATTTGTTAAGAATAACGTGATTTGTTAAAGATATCATGTTTTGATACTATATCCATACTTGACCCGTACTTGATCCGTACTTGACCCATACATCACCCCGATCGGACCCCATTTTGACGATAACAAGAGCATTCCTTCGTTACATTTTTGTAACAAATGGTCTTGAATCAATTGTTTTATTACTGCATTCCGGAAATTCAACATTTATCCCGTCAATTTCATAGCAATAATCGGTGCCTGTATCCATAGCTTTGATTTTATCAGTTAAACTTAAAATGATCGTTATGAAAAAACTAATTTATTTAATTGCAGTAGTTATACTTCCTTTATTTGCAGCTGCACAATTACAGAATATGGACTTTGAAAATTGGGAAAACCCCATACCTTCCAATCAAAATAAACCGGTCGGATGGATTTGGACGAATACCTTATTGATAGAACCCAATTTTACGTTTTATTATCCCCCGGTTGAGGATGCTCAATCCAATGATTATGCTTTAAAGCTTAGTGTGTGGTACAATTACACGAAGGATGCCGCTATCCAAACTGCGCCGATTAATTACAGACCTGCTTCTCTTAAAGGTTTTTATAGGTATGAAGATAACGTTATCTTCGGGGAAACAGAGACTCCGCTGAGAGATACAGCCAAGATAAGTGTCTATCTGACTAAATTCAATACTACCACCCAGAGTAATGATACCGTTGGATCTGGCTGGCTAAATATCGGTGATAGCGTCAGTGTTTATACTGAATTTACAGTGGATATCGAATACATTCGTCCCGAAATGCCGGATAATATTACTGTTATTCTTGACCCGTCTCTTGTGAGAAGGTATCCGGACAGGCTTTATTCTATTCTTGGTAGTGGTTTGACTTCTTTTTTCACGGTTGATAATCTTTCGCTTGTAGGTGAAAGTACTGCAGGCATAACGGAGATCCAGTCAAAGAACAGCATCGGTATTTTCCCGAACCCGGCACAGGACATTATCTGGTTTGAAGCGACCGGCGGACAGTTTACAATTTTTGATCTGACAGGAAAACAAGTGAAAGAGATAGCATCCGGCAACATGGATTTTATTGATGTGAGTGATCTGAATAAAGGGTTTTATTTTCTGAGGATTACTAACAAGGATCACATGCTACAGGAAAAATTTGAGAAATGGTGAGCAAGAAAAACCACTTAGCGTAAAGAAGTAAAAATAAGGAAGTGAGAGCTTTCCTTATTTTTTGTTCGGTTCTGCAGCTCCGAAAAATACGGATAGACATCTGTCTATTAGCCCAGTGGTGATAAGCGTTTCGGGAACATATGCGGCTGAAAATCCATTCCCCAAACCTCCGGCTATAATTTCCGGTTTCTTTTTGCCAAATGGCAAATTTCTTCGTTTTTTCCCGAAATACCTTTGCTGTGTTCAATTAAAAATTCTGAAAGATGAAAAAGACGGTATTGATAACGGGAGCGTCAGCAGGAATCGGGAAAGCGACGGCTATCCACCTTGCTCAAAACGGTTACAAAGTATATGGCGCAGCAAGAAGGCTGGAGAAAATGGACGAACTGAAAGGTTTCGGTATCATCCCGCTTTCACTGGATGTTACGGATGATGCAAGTATTACAACCTGTGTGAATCGCATACAGGACGAAGCAGGAACTATTGATGTTTTGGTGAATTGTGCAGGGTTAGGTTCTTACGGTGCTTTGGAAGATGTTCCGATGGCGGAAGCGCGCAATCAGCTGGAAATTAATTTGTTTGCAGCGGCGCGTTTGATCCAGCTGGTACTTCCGGGAATGCGCAAAAAGAAATCCGGGAAGATCGTGAATATTTCGTCTATCGGCGGAAAGGTTGGCATGCCGATGGGAAGCTGGTACCATGCGAGCAAGTTTGCCATTGAAGGCTTGAGCGACTGCCTTCGCAATGAAGTAAAGCCATTCGGGATCGATGTAATTGTGATTGAACCCGGAGGAACCAGGTCGGAAATGAAGGGTTTAGGTGCTCTAGACCTGATGCGGGTTTCAGGAAACACTGTTTACGGGAAATTGGCTTCAGGAATGGCAAAGATATACGGGGAAATGGAGAAAAACGATTCGGATCCGTTGGTTATTGCAAAGCTTATCCGCACCGGGATTGAGGCAAAAAATCCAAAAACGCGTTATATTGGAGGAAAAATGGCGAAACCGATGTTGTTTATGCGAAAAATGTTGTCGGATAAATTATTTGACCGCATGCTGATGAGGCAGATGAAATGATACGGCAAAAACCAGGAATAAATGAAACCGCGCAAAGAGAATAGGGACGCAAAGTTTTCTAAGCGGTTAAGCGAAAAAGACATGGAAACTCTTATAAACTATATCTTACAATTCGGGCAGTTGAACCAGCAGCAAATTGACCTGGTGAAGAGTAAAGCGGTTTTGAAGACACTCAAAAAGGAGGAATATTACCAGGAAGCGGGGAAAATTCCGCGTGAGATTATCTTCCTGACAAAGGGGATCCTGCGAGTGAGTTATTACGACAACAAGGGGAATGACATCACGAAGTATTTCATGGATGAGAACCGTTTTGTGGCTGATATCAACTGTTACAACCAGGGCATTCCCTCCACGGAATACGTGCAGGCTGTTACGGATTGTGAATACCTGTCATTTTCGAAAAGCGCCATGGACGAATTATCGTTGACTATTATCGGCTGGGATGCGATCGTTTCCAAAATTACGGCCAAGGGGCTGGCTGATAAATTAAACCGCATTAGTGCTATGATGATCGAGGATGGAACGGAACGCTACCTGCATTTCCTGGAGCTTTTTCCGGGGCTGGCAAACCGGATTCCGTTGTCTCAATTGGCTTCGTATCTGGGAATTACGCAGTCGTCGCTGAGCAGGATCAGGCGGAATATTTAGAAGTTGGATAAAAAAGATGAACCACAGAGGGATATGTTTTTTTGTGTTGGTGCTTCAAGGAGGTGATTTGTTGTTTCGCTCTGCTCTCAGTTTTTTTACCACAAGGACGCGAAGACATAGCAGATCAGCCGCGGCTGACCGCTATATCTTTCAGAACACGAAGGGATTGAAGTTGCCGGTGTTTCAGCGGAGTGATTTTAGTTTCGCTGCGCTCTCGGTTTTTTTTAAACCACATAGGGTACATAGAGCACATAGTTTTTGTGTTAGTTTTTCAAACAAGACGAGTTGTTGTTTCGCTCTGCTCTCAGTTTTTTTACCACAAGGACGCGAAGACATAGCAGATCAGCCGCGGCTGACCGCTATATCTTTCAGAACACGAAGAGATTGAAGTTGCTGGTGTTTCAGCGGAGTGATTTTAGTTTCGCTGCGCTCGCGTTTTTTAACCACATAGGGCACATAGAGCACATAGTTTTTGTGTTAGTTTTTCAAACAAGACGAGTTGTTGTTTCGCTCTGCTCTCAGTTTTTTTTACCACAAAGGGCGCGAAGACATAGCAGATCAGCCGCGGCTGACCGCTATATCTTTCAGAACACGAAGGGATTGAAGTTGCCGGTGTTTCAGCGGAGTGATTTTAGTTTCGCTACGCTCGCGTTTTTTAACCACACAGGGCACATAGGGCACATAGTTTTTTGTTATTAGTTTTTCAAACAAGACGAGTTATTGTTTCGCTTTGCCCCCGGTTTTTTAAATATGGTTACAGGACGCTTGAGCTTGTATACAGGTTAAAGACTTGTTAAATAACCTCTTGACTCATTCCTGCCCGGTTAAATCGTTATATTTGGGCCTAACCGGAACAAACCGGCTAACATCAACTATCTAATATGAAACAATTTTTACTTAGCGGCATGCTCTTCGGCGCATGTTTATCTGCAAACGCACAATGGAATACGATTACTTCCTCCGCGACTGACAAATTACATGCTATTCATTTTTTTGATGCCAATAACGGGATTTGTTCAGGCTACTCACCGCAGCAGGGAACGGTTAACGGCGGTACAAGCTGGACCAATATGTCTATAGGAGGAGCGAACGATTACAGTTTTGCGAGTTCCACAGTTGGCTATGCAGCCGGATCGGCAGGAAATTCTATGAGAAAAACAACTAATGCCGGTGTTTCCTGGACTTCTATCACTCCCCCAACCTCCAATTCCCTTTGGGCGGTTTACGCGGTTGATGCAAACGTTGCCTATTTTGTAGGTACCGGTGGTGTGCTCTGGAAGACGGCCAATGGTGGTACCAGCGTATCCGTATTGAATTCAGGGACAACAGACCAGTTAACCGATATCGTGTTTACCAGTGCCACCAACGGACTTCTTGTAACGCAAACCGGTTATATCAAACGCACTACGAACGGAGGTTCAAGCTGGACAACAGTCTATGATGCAGCATCAGGAGTATCTTTGAGCGAAATGCACTTTACAGATGCAATGACCGGTTATGTTTGCGGATCGAAAGGAACCATTGTTAAAACAACCGACGGTGGAGCAAACTGGACGGAATTGAACAGCGGCAGTACTACTGCTGTTTTCCAGGGAATTCACTTTTTTGATGCAAACCATGGAATTACGGTAGGTTTAGCCGGTACGATGTCGTTTACCACAGACGGAGGAGCAAACTGGTGTTTTCAAACCATTTCAGCCAATCATTTACGGGATGTGCGTATGCTAACAGCAACCGGTGCGATTGTAACCGGAGAAAGCGGTACGATCTTAAAAAACACGAATATTGCCTGCACGCTTGGCCTCAATGATGAGTTGACAGAAGAGACGGTAATTTCTCCGAATCCTTTTAACGACCAATTGACAATCACGGCGAAAGACCTGGAACAGGTTACTCTTTACAATGCTTCGGGCCAAGCGGTATCCGTACCTGTACAATCCGTTCAAGACGGGTCATTGACTTTCAATTGTTCCGAGGTTCCCGCGGGAATTTATATGGCCGTTATAGAAACAGCACACGGAGTTACGCAAAGAAAGGTTGTGAAGCTTTGATTATAAACTACAAAAAGAGGGTAAGAAACCGAACTTTTAGAGGATATTGATATCTGCTTAAGGATTACCCTTTCACACTCAATCCTAACACCCACACTGAAAAGAAAAAGAGTTCAGAGCGAGTTTGAGTGTGAGAGAAGAGGGAAAAAGCGAATTACTGCTGCAATTCGCTTTTTCTTTTTTGTACATCGGTACGGAAAGTTATCAAACTTTTGGGAGATCTATTGTTTATTTAATCAATTTAAATTCTTTATCATCGCATAAAGTATTCGCGATAGTTCATCTGCTCTTTTCAAAAATGAATCAAATATGTCCTTGTCAATGGAACCGGAATCATGAAGAATGTCGAAAATAGCCGCGCATTCAAAAACAGAACCTCGTGAAACAATGAAAAAGTTACGTCTGTCTGGTTTTGAAAATCGACCGGAACCTTCCGCAATATTTAGAGCGATACTAAACGAAGCTCTTGTTAATTGATCTTTTATTGTTTTATCCGGGTTAATTGAGTGAATCAATTGCTTTGATTCCAGGTGAAATACCTTCGCTTTTCTTATAAGCCTCCAAGTTCTGAAATTCAAACATAGTAGTGAAATGTAGTTGTTACTTGAATGTACGGATTCTTTTTCAGAACTACAATTCAAAATCATCATTCTCTCAGCCGCGGCTGATTGTTTCTCATTCTCAAAATAAAGGCTGAGACAGAATGAGTATGAGAACGAGAATGAAGACAAAAAATAAAAGGCCAAGAAGAAAACTTCTCAGCCTTTATTTTTTGGTACATCGGGCCGGAAAGAAATCGAACTTTCTTGAAGATTTAAATGCCTGTATCATTTGATCGAATATTTTAGAATGTCTAAAATGTCCATTATTCGCCAGAATAAGAACAAGACGATCCCTAAAAAGAATAGAACTAACATCCACATATAAGCTTTTTCACTTTTAATAACTTTGGCTCGGATTTGAACATTTAACTGTTCGATCTGAGCTTTTTTATATCCTTCTGGTGGTGTTGAATCATGAAACCATTTTTCAACTAAACCAGCGTTAATATCGCGTTGGTGCATATCATATTGCAACAACTTAAATTGGGTTAGAATCCATTTGATAGCATAAGCAATTGAAATTAGCCACGCTACTACTGCAAATAACAGCATGATATGATTTCCATAAATATGGTTCAAATCAATGGTATTTGAGACAGTAAAACCAATTGCCGCCACATTTAGCCCCATTAAGTAATAGACAAATTTTTCCTGTCTTTCCCTAAAAGTTTTTATTGTATCATTTTCAATTGTTGAATCACTCATGGTCTCCATTTTTTGACCTTAAATAAGATGAATCTGAACTTTCGTATTATCAATTGATTTAGGTATCAATTAATAATTATTTCTGTACTCTTTCAACAAATTAAACACATCAATGTCGCCGATACGTGTAAACATATTCTCTCCTTTTTTGCGACAGTATATTACACTTCCATTAAAGTGATCATTATGTTCCGGGAAAAAGTTAATAAATGATTCTAAATTATACCTACTTACAAGAGGATGGGACAACCCGGTAATTAGATACGTTCCAGATTCATTAGTTGTTATTCCTTCCTTTACTGACTGTATGGTTATGTCTAGATCAAGTTCTTCCTTTATCTTACTTTTAAAATCTTTCATACTCTTGGTAGATTTAGTAAATAGTATATGATTGTCTTTTCTCAATATTCGTTTTATCATTTATCCTACTCTTCGACATCAAATCTGAGAATTTCAATTAACCTAGCCCTGGTTTTAGTTTTTTTTGCTTGGCCCGTTACGGTAATATTTAATTTCATTTTGTGAGCTTCAATAGCTCTTTTATACTGGTCACTATTCAAATTGGCAGCTACTATCATTGGCATGTCTTCGAAAATACATGCGAAAGTTACCCCATTATGACCACCGTCAGGATCTTTCGATTTTAATGCAGTGATTGTCCCTGTAAAAGTGTATATACCAATATCAAAAGTGTGTGATTCTATAGCAGATACAAATTGATTTAACTTATATAACTTAGCGCCGGTGATTTCCTGGTTTACTATTACTTGGCTATTATCGATACTGTGAAACGAAAAATCAATGTTCTTTAAATTGGCCTTTTTATAAAAGGTTTCAATGTCCTTTAGCAATTTGATATTCAGCTTATCCTCATTCTCAATAAGATATTCGTCTGTAACATTCACGTCTCCTTCTAAAATGTTTTGTTGCACAAATGAAAGAACCTCAGAAAGTTTATTATTTATCTCTTTTGAGTAAACCTGCCCTCGTTCAAACAATTCGCCATCTTTAATAAGTTCTTCCGATGGTAATTGAATTTTCGCAACGAAGCTTCCCTTTTCAGTTTGCATAAAACTGCATAGGTTCAAATATCTTGCAACCTCTTCCGGAATCCTGGTTGAGGTAACACTTCGATCAATGACAAAACTAGCTGTATCACTTAAAATTGTTCGTATTCTCTCAATTAGTTCCTCGAATCTATTGAGTGAAATATTCCCTTCTGATGTATTATCGTCATAAACCCGTACCTTAAGAACTGTATTTTGTTTTTGAAAAATTACATTTAAATCATCGAGTGTAAGAGTATAAAAGTCACCAATTATATTTAGAATGTTATTCAAAAAAAGATCAGAATCTATTTTATTAAAATTGTTAGGAATTTTCAATTGAAATTCCATAGGAAAGTTAAATTCCGTAGGCGGTTTCAATATGGTAAATGAATCATTACTTTGGCTTACACTCCATGACCGATTTACTAGAAATTGTACTATATTTTGACTGATAACAATCATTTCACGGAAAGAATTTTAAATGCAAATTATTAAAACAATCTGCATCAAGTAAATTTGATTTATCAATTTCAATTGTTATCGTTCTTCCGTTTTCTGTTTGAACAGCTCCATCCGGAGGATAATACCAAAATGCATTCCGGCGCAGTTTAATTTCAGAAGCATCCATGTTAACCCAGGTTGCCACATCAGCAGGCAGAATAAAAAGAATTAATATTAAAGGAGCAAAACCATTAGATTTTCTTTCAATTAAATCATTGTAGTTTTTAGCTTCTAACACGTATTTAATTGAATTTGTTGTATAAGTTATGTTGTCCTCGGTAGTTGATTTCAACTGAATATCCAGGTAGTTACCATCCGTTAAATATCGCGTTTCACCTTTTGGATTGACGTAAGGAACAGCCTTTTTTAGTTGGTAATCCACGCCAAAATCTGAACTCGGCTTATCTAAGGTAAATCCTTTATTCGCAGCCAAAATTCCGATGAAATTGTTGGATAGTTGTTCTTTTATTTGTTCAATAGTCATTAGAGCCGGGTATACGATTGTATATTGAAAAGGTTTCTTGTTTAGCGTTCAATACTAACAATAAATTCTTTGATGCTATTTTCCGCTTAAAAAATATGTGGTTTTCCGCAATTCAAATTGTGGTAAACACTGAAACAATTTTGATATAATATTCTTTTCGTTAAACTTAAAAATTGAGCTTAATGGCTTTAACTCGGAACTTTTCCAATCCGTGCATTATCTCAATAGAAGTTTTTCCAAGGTCGTCCTGATTTGTTATTAGATCAATTGAGTAAACTTCTTCGATTTTCTGAAAATACCATTTTACAGCTTCCAGTTGAATATCTTCATTTTTTATGACAATCAATCTAAAAATACTGTCCCGTACTTTGAATTGAATAGTTTTTTCGTTTGTCTGCTCATTTGAATTTGTTGAGTGAAAATTACTTTGAAGTATTAAATCAATTTGGATTAATTCACTTACAATTGTAACAAAATCTAAGATTGGAACATGACCCGTTTTTGGTTCGTTCATAGTGGTTGTAAAATTTTTGATTTTAAACAAAGGAGCCCCCCCTTATTCAAAGAATAGGATAATAAGGAGCGACACACTTTGAATTTCTCAAAGTGTGTCGCTGCCGTCACAAAACTATTTACGTTTAAAAGTCCATTTACCGGTCAATACGGAATTGGTCCATGGGTCACCATTAACGTCACGCCAAATGATTTCAAAATGACCATCGTCCACAGTGTAAGCCCTTCCCTTTTGGGTATAAGCTCCTTCCAGAGAAAGATCTCCATGTTTACCGTCAGCAATTATTTCACCTGAACAAATAAATTTACCATTCACTTTCAGGAAGTAATAATCGTTGAATACCGTTGTATATATGGCCTTCCCGTGATACTTTTTCACTGTTGTTTCTTTTTCCGTAACAGTTCCGACATCTGTCAATATATCACCGTTATCGAACAACAATTTTATTTCGTATTCGCGCTTTCCATTTTCTTTATGGCATCCTGAAATAAACAAACAAAATGCTATAAAAGGTATTATTCCAAGTCTTAACATAGATTATTCTTTTCGTGTTAAAGTGAGACTACCTGAAAGAGTGTCACCTGATTCAAATTGAATCAATAAATTATCCGAGTTGTGATCTTCATAAGTAATTGTTGAATTTGTATTCACCTGAGCTAAAAAGCGCTGGTTAATAATACTCTTGTAAGTTCCAACTCTAAAAAATTTCAGCGATTTATCGATTTGCAAATCCTGCTTTATCCAAAAATAGTAGTCCGCAGCTTGTATGTAAGGTCCTGACAACTCACCTTTTACAGTATCTTGACCGGAACTATTGTTTAATATATAAACAAAGTCAAATTTTCCTGGATTGAGGTCGTCAAGAGCTCCTTTTTCTTTTTTACAAGAAAGAACACTCAGTAGGATAAAACTACAACTTAACCACTTTAATGTGTTGTGTATCATTATTATTGAATTTTAGAATAATGGTATATACTCCGGATGCCAATTCACGAATATCGTATAAATTATTAGATGGTGCAAATTGTTTAACCACTGCTCCATTCTGATCTAAAACTAAGATTTGCTGAAGTAAATTGCTCGTTGAGATTTGTAGAAAATCAGTTGTCGGATTAGGGAATAAAAATACTCCATTTTCGTTAGTGGAATTCAGACCTGCGGTTTGATTTAAAATCGCCCGTTGTTCAAATTCGGAAGGAGTGGGCATCTTTATTGGCAAACTTAAGTCCTTCCCGCTTGTAGATGGAGCAACGAAACTTCCTATTTGATTATCCAAACCACAAGTTTGACATGAATCATTTACTGCAATGGAATAAGGTGTATTTTGGGAAGTGTAAAGATTTCCGCAGGTAATTTTTCCAACTTCAATGGTGATCCCTTCTGGCATGTTATTCGGATCGTAAATTCCTGCGTCCAATTGTACGTAATCCAGGGCTTTTAAAGTAACAGGTGTATTTCCATAGATGTTTGCATTAACAGTTAAGTTTTCAAAAGCCCCGATCATCAAACCTTCTCCTGAATAAACCATCATGTCTGTATAATCGTCCGTATTGATATCGTAATCTACTAGTCGATTAATCAGATCGTGATAAAGGGGTTTGTCTCCATCATCATTGGCATAGATCAAATTATATAACATCATATAATCAACACCTGAAAACCAACCTTCCATGATATCATCGCCCTTAATGCCATCATCCCATCGATCATGATCACCATCGAAAATAAAAGGAACATTCCAGTAAATCGGAATTCCATCTGGATCTTGTACGGCAGAGTAAGGTCCATCTGGAACATAATTATGTTCAGGGTTTCCATAAGTAGTATATCCAAAATTATGCGGCCCCACACATGGAGCTTGATCTAACATCAAATTGGCGTAATTGTAGGCATGTTGCTTTCTTTCTTCATCGTTTTCATTGTCACTGGTATCCCATCCCCAGAAATATTCATATAAAGGAACGTATAGACCATCAATGTCTTGATCAGCACTTTTATTAGCTACAAATCGCGGTACAGGCAGAAAACCGGACCCACTGTTTGAAATCACATTTAAGATCAAAGCCATTTTAGCATTTACATTATCATTGTAACCATTGATTCCGGAATTCCATAAAGCCTGTGCAACCGGATTATAACTCATAATGGTTGAATAACTGGAAGAACCAAGCCCAATGTCGTTCCCGGTAGTAAATAAGGGATCAGAAATCATTTGCATCGGAATCATATATTGAAACGGGGATGAACCGATTTGAACTTCTTTTAAACGTGGATTGATAATTGTCCAATAGGGTGCGCCCGGGATTCCCAATGATGGATAAAGAACTGGTAAATTTTGACTTGGGGGTATGTCCATGGTTCCACTGAATTGGCCAGCCATTCGCCCAATGATATTGGTACTATGTCTTTTGGCTTCTTCGTGAAAATTCATGATTACATCATCAACTCCATCCTTGTCTTTATCAATCCCAAAAGGCATATCTGGAATACTCTTTATGATGGAGAAAAAACCTAACAATAATCGAATTACTTGATCCTGACTTTCTTCGCCGAAACCATATTTATTTTCATCGAAGCCTTTTTTATAATTAACAATAGGGTTTAAAGGATCGGTTGGTTCTGGTGGTGTTGTTGAAGTAACACTTCCTGCTAACCCCCATAAACCGGAATAATCACTTTTACTATATGTCAACAATCCATAATCAATACCTGTTTTTTCGTTTGTTAGTGAATAGTAATTAGGAGTAAACTCATTATGGTTATCAATATCCGGATCAAGATTTAAAAAATCAGGTGGCACATCGTCACGAAAAAAATAACCGTTTACATCTTCAGGTAATCTTGAATCACCAGTTCTATATATTTCGTCGAAACCTGGTTCTGAAGAATAAAATGTTTCTGCTACACGATCCAAACGTTCAAAAGCTTTAATTGCATAATATAATTCTCGTTCGTTGTTTTTTAAATCGGCCCATCTTCCTTTGTCTTGCAGAATTTTGTGTTCAAGGGCAAGCATGGTTAAGTAGTAACCATGCATAATGGTTACATCGCCCCATAGCATGTACTGTGCTCGCCATTTGTTCCTTACATCAGCAACTAAACTCTGTCCTGGACCTTCGCCCATTACCATAAAGTCGTTGCGTAAACGCCACCGATAGAACCAATATTTTGCAAGCCTACCGTGCATGTTTGGCGTTTGACTTAAACTGACTGGCGGACTCACTATTGTTAATGTGAGCAATGCCAATAAACTTAATAATACCTTTCTCATGGTTTCTCTTGTTTTAATGTTTCCAATTCTGCTTTTACTTTTTCCAATTCCTTATTTTGCTGAATTAAATAGAGTGTCAATTCTTCAATTTTTTCCATCATCTTCACATTCATTTCAGCTAGGTCAATCCCTTCTTCCTTCATTACTTTTTCAGACGGAATAGAAGGAAGGTGCTTGTGCTCCTTTAGGAAGCTTTCTACCTCACTTAATGGCATCAATTTGTAAGTTGGCTCAAAAACATAATCCGCCCAAACGTCTGCATCTACTTTGATCTTCCGTGCTCGGGTCAATCCGCTGGCTTCAACAACAAAAGTTTTTTGAGTATTGTTGCTTACTGAAAACATCCCATTTGTTCCAAAATGGAAGATATTAGCAACCCCATTGAAAAGGTCCATTTGTCCGTCAGCTCTTAGTTCCATGGCCAGTTGATTCGTTGACGTATTATATACTTCCATAATTTTTGTGTCGGGGTTATCATATTCAAATCTCATTAGGCGCTGATATGGTTGTGTATTTCCAACTGCACTACCAAAAATCACGGCAGGGCGGTTCGTATTTACAATACTTAATTTTGAAAATGTACCCATATCTGACCCAATAGAAACAGAGCCATTTGCCCATAAATGTGCGCTAACCTTAGCGTTACCTACAACATCGAGTTGGCGGGTGGGAGTGGAAGTCCCGATTCCTACAAGAACCTGCGGACATTCACTGAACAATTTGTTTGGTCCATTCGCCCATGATGGACTAGCTACTGAACCGCCAGTTACAATATCACAGTTTCTTGAATAGATTATATCTCTTAAAGTAGTAGCTGCGACTTTTCTAGTAATTCCATTTTCACCACTAACAAGAATAGTTTCTTCATGAATGCTATTCAATTGCTGAATATTTGGAAGATAAAGGTCTCCTTCGACTTTTAAATCTTCTCCTACCCGAGCACTTGTTGCCATTACTACCGAATCGTTAACTGTCAGCGTTGAGTCAATTCGTGTTGATCCTGCAACTTGCAAACGCGCGGTTGGTGCAGCGGAACCAGTACCAATACCAACGTTTCCATTTTCGGTAATGTTGTTTTCTTGCGCAAATAATTGATTAACGCTAAATAATGCTGATAAAGACAGCAAATAAGTGATTTTTTTCATAAGTATATTTTTATAGTGCCGAGGTTAAATTTTAAAGTATTGTATTGGTTTTCGGCATTTATTCCAATACTAACACTCATATTTCAACTGTCTGTAACCAATGAAATATGATAAAACAAGATTTACAGATTCTCGTTTTAATGACTGAAGTTCTTTTTAATAAATGGGAATTTGGTGAATAGTTCTTTGATGGAATAATTTGATCATTTTTCAATATTGCGTCACAAAGATAGCTTTCAACCTCGTAACCTATTTACGCTTCAAAACCAAGTATTTTTAATTCGAATGCAACGTTAAAATTAATGTCAAAATTCAGCTTCAAAAAAACACGTATTTTACACGTATTTTTCAATTTTCACGTACGTGTTTCGTACGTGTTTTTGTTAATTAACTGATTTTCAATTGAATCCACAGAAGATTCTGATTTGAAATTTTCTCCGCTAAATTTCTCTATAAAATCTTTTTTGTTATTGGATTCTGTTTTTTTATAAATATTTGAAGCATGTTTTGAAACAGTTTTTGGAGTGATAAATGTTTCCTGGGCGATGTCTTCATAGGTCATATTTTTGTTTTTTAGGATCAGATAGGCAATATCCAATTCCCTTGAAGTCAGCCCGCTTTTTTCAAGTAATGCCGACTGCAATTCATTCAATTCATTAGTAGTTTCTTTAATTCCTAAGAAACCTGCTTTTTTAAGTAAGTTATATTCTACTTTGCTTTGAAATAAATAATACTTCGTATATGCATAAAAGGTAATTACGAAGCTAATGTTTACCAATCCATTATTTATTGTCTGATAATCACCGAAGAAAACAACAATTGGCATCGTTGCCATGAAAATAATTCCTATGTAGCCGGAATATATCATGAGTTTAAAAGGTGTTTCTTCCAACTTCTGTTTCTTTCTTTTTTTCGAAAGAAACTTAACGGTAGTAATGCAAAAATATATCGAGATTAGAACCGGGAGAAAAATGAAATTTCGTTTTGAAATGGCGATACTACCAGTAATAAAATATGTAAGAATGAAGCCTACTCCAAAAGATAAAACTAAACTCCAAAATAGAACTTTTGTATTGAATAGCTTTTCCTGGGAAATGTTTAGTTCCTGAACCAAATAATAAAAGTAATAGGTGGCAAGTATAATTCCGCTGCCAAATGCTAAAATGTTTTGTGCGAGAATGTGAATCGGAATCCGTTCGTCTGGGAGTAATCCACTGCAAAGATTATAAAAAATAAAAGCAATAATGAGAATCAAAAACCTGAATCGGGATTTGTCTTGCCTACGAGATAAATAATTCGGTAATTGAAAAAATAAAACGATTAGTTCAATGCAGGTAAAAATGAATGTTGTTAGTTTAAGTTCCGTTCCAAACATTTGCTTAATTCTCTTTTAAGTACATTTTTAATGGATAACCTAAAGTGTTTATTTCAGAGATAACTTTAAACCCGAGCTTTTCGTAAAATGGAAAGTTTCTCTCGGTAGATGTCTCCAAATAAATTGGTAATCGCTTCTCTCTTGCATCATGGATAATTCGCGCCATCATTTCAGTTCCTTTAGCTTTACCCTGTTCCGCCGGCTCTACACCGATATACCATAGATGAAGGAATGGAAAGTCCGGGTGATGTTTTTTGATTTCGCTTTCGCGTTTTAGAACCTTTTTGACGTTTGAAATTCCCATGCAGCCGAAAACCAGTTTCAGATCCCACAAAATACTTTTTAGTGTGGTTTTTTGCTTAGATGGGTCCAATATTATAGCGCAAGTCTTTTGATCTTTTGAGATATAAATTTGACCAAAATGTTTTCCTTTAAAATAGGAATACTCCATTAGTTTCCTAATCCTAGCTTCACGTTTATTGTCCTGTTTTACTACAAAATTCACGGATTTATTATCCATAAACGATTTATGCAGAATGTCAATTATAATCTGCTTTTCGTTGCTGTTGTATTGCATTTTATATTAAGTGTTTGTTCGCAGAAGGGGTAAGAGTAATTGGTTGTAACACAATTGTTTTACCGATTCAGTGAAAGTTTATTTTTAGTTGATCAAAATTAAATATTTAATCGGTTTCTGGAATTTATGTTTCCTGTTTAGAATCAAATCTAATAATAAATGCAAAACCCGACATATATGTCGGGTTATTTTTTTCTATGGTTTCTGATTTTTGACCGTGGAGAACACAATCTATATATTCGACAAAGAAAGGCTAGGAACTAAAATTCAGTCAATGAGGAAGGAGCAAAAAATTTCTCAGGAGGAACTTGCTGCTAATTGTAATGTCGATGTCCGCACAATCCAACGACTTGAAAAAGGGGAGCAAAATGTTACTATCGAATTATTCTTTGCAATTTCTAGTAATCTAAAAACTTCACCGGAAGATTTAATTAAATTCGGAGTAAAAACAAATTGATTATATTTTAATCTTTTTTTGATTTGAATTTGAACATTTCGTAGTTTTGCGAAATGAAGTACACAAAATACGTCTCAGCATTAATTAGGCAATTTGGTGGTATCTATCTCCATCAAGAAGCTTTGCGGACCGTATTAAACGTCATACACCTAGAAGCGGAACTTAAGGTATACAAAAGTTTGAATAGGGAAAATTGCTACATACTTAAAATTCACGATATTGAGCAAACAATCAAGTTGTTAACAGCGGGATTAGAACCTAAAATTTTTATTGAAAAATTATACAACGGAGAACTTATGAGACCTCCGGGAAAACCTCACATTAGTACTACAAAGCCTTGGGATGAATTCGACATTTATATGACCAATCCTAAAAAGAGACAATAATTTTATTTGTGAGGACTCATTCTCATAAGTGTGAAATATTTTATATATTTGGATTGACTCTGTTTAGTTGCATAAAAAGAGCCGGTAAATTAAATTGAAAGAGGTGTTACCGCACCTCTTTTTTGTTTCTATTTTTTTGATCCTAAAAGAATTGCGAATCAGAATATTACTTATTTTTCTCGCTCAAAACACCCGCGACTTATCGCAACATTATTCACTTAAAGCAAAAAAAATGATCTTAAAAATTTTAAATGTCTCAGACCAATCAGATAAAACTAGACAGCGATTGGCTTTGGAAGTTACGAAAGATGGCAATCTTTCCGGTTATGCCGTTGTTGACAATACATTTACTGAAAAGGGAACTCCTTCTAACAAACAGCGCCATTTTTTCGCCTTTCCCGATTATAAAGTCAAGGAAGGAGATCAAGTAGTTCTGTACACTAGAGCAGGGTCCAGCCCTCCAAAAGAGAGGAATGCTGAAAAAGGCACAAAGTATCATTTTTTCTATTGGGATGTTGATCATTCAATTTGGAATAAAGACGATACTGCTCATTTATTGCAGTTAGTAGATTCAAGTAATAAACAAGTGTAATAATGGCAAAATCAAACAGTACAGAGCGACCTCCCAACGGTCCAAGTACAACAGGAAAACCATCAGGTGGCGGTCGTGGGAACAATCCACCAAAACCGCAGGGACCTAAGAAGTAACAAAAAGGACTGTTCGAAAACAGTCCTTTTTTGTTTATTATTTCCGCAGCGAAATTGCGGTTGCGTAATTTACCAATTCAAGGAAACTGGTTTCATTAATTAGTGCTTTGTACTCTTTCCCGTCCCTGTAACCGTCAAGCAGACCAGCATTGAAAAACACACCAATCTTTGACGCGTTCCAATCCAGATCATCCACTACCTGGGGGTATTTGTGTACCAGTTCGTCAGGCGTATAGAAATCAAGGTTAACGGAAGTTTTCGCTAGTAGAATCTCACTTTTCTTTATCAGTAACTTGTTACAATAGTCGATCAACTCTAAAAAACTAGTTTCAGTAATTCGGGCTTTAAGAAGTTTACGTTTTCCAATTAAAAGGTTTGCACTAAAGAAAGTGCCGATTTTTGAAGAGTTCCAACCCCATTTTTCGGTTTCGGGGTATTTGCAAATTAATTCATGTGGGGTTAGGCTAGTGCTTGATTGTAAGGCACACATAAGGCGATTATTTAGGACGTTTACACTAGGTTTATTACAAGCTTAACGAAAAGTTGTTTAATTGATATATCTATTGACTGGTAATTTTAGTTAAATAATACTTTTATTGAGGGATTGGTACACTTATCAATTAAACTTTCTACCCTCTAATTCATCTAATGCGCTTCAAATTTTTTGGTTGTAAAAAAACGCCAGAAATGTGCCGTTTTTGGCAATTTGTGTAACATGGTGTACAATGGTGTAATGTTATGAAATCATGGTGTAAAGTACCTCTTGCAATGGTGTAAAGTTCATTTTTGAGGATTAGGATGAAATCGCCGTTCAAACACCATTTTCCTATACCCCTTTATCCCTCCCCCCTTTTTATGGAAGGATACCCCCGTATCCTTGGCGGATACCTCTGTATCCCTTGATTGTGGCGACTTTTCAAATGTTCTTCTTTTGCTGAAAAACATCATCTAAATCAAATTGTCATGGAAAAGCAGCAATTAAAGGGCGGCATCTTTATTACTCCCAAAGAAATTGAACTAATTACCGGACTAAGTATCAATCGCGCCCGCTTGGAGCACCAGGCAATCCGGGACGCTTTAGGTAAACCCGGAAATCGTCTCACGGTTCGCGAGTTCTGTGAATACAACTTACTGGACTTCGACGAAGTTGTGGCCTATATCAATCCTTATCGTTAACCCCAAATTTTAGAAATCATGAACATTGAAAAACGGGATGTAAATATCTTCCTTACCCTTTGGATCAAGCACGACCGCGAATTATGGTCAGAGCTTCGGGACATCCAGATCCGCTTATTGATTGACCGAATAGTGAAAGAAATGACTTTCCAGGAAATGGGACAACAGCACGGAGTTTCAGAAACGAAAATGCGCCAGTTGTTCGAAGCGATCCTTTTTAAAATTGATCGTTGCATGTCTTCCGAAGTTGCAAAATACCTGCGGATCATCAACAACAAACTGGATCAAAGACCGGATAAGCCATTTTCTACAATCGAAGTTTTCCTGAATTGACCCTCAAAAAAACACACCGAAGTTCACCAAAGTACACCAAATGTAACCGAAGCTCACCGTTTTGAAAATGCCTCGGTCGCCACTTTCGGAACTTTGAGAAAAGCAAAAGAAAAAGCCATGGAAGCATTAATGATTATCAACAGCATTTTGGTTGCCGTCACGCTATACTTTATCAAAGAAGCCCACCGGGATTTCAAAGAAATGGTAAAGAAAGTCGGCAGACTGGAAGAAAAAGTAAAGGGTATTTCGGCAAAGCTCAACGGCCAGCCGGCCGGAACACCCAAAGAGTAAACCCACCACCTAAAAAAGCACGGAAAGCATGAAAGCAATTAAGTATCTGGTTATTGGAGGCGCCATAGTACTCACCGGGAAATATCTATTATCCCTGAACAGAGCGCAGAAAAAAATAGTCATAGTGGCAACGGGGAAACGTGGTAAAATCTCAGCACAAGGGATAAGCATTGTAATACGCTACAACATCAAGAATCCCACTAAAGCAAGAATGACAATGACTCCGCCACTCATTAAGTTAAGTTTAAACGGAACACTGATTGGCACAAGCAACATGCAAATGAATGATATTCCCGCAGATGTTCGCGACAAAACCGGGAAAATCATCATCCGTGCTTTTAATGAAACAGGTAACATCGAAGCCAGTGTTTTTATACCATGGCTAAATCTTCTCACGGTCGGCGGCGATTTGATCAAACGATTTAAAAGCACTGATCCTAAAGACCAGATTACGGTCGAGGTTGAAACCATTTCACAGGTTTACAGCATGATTGGAAACTTCCCGCACGAGGAAACTTTAAGCATTAAGTTATGAGAACGGGAAAGCGAACAATTGAGCGGGGAGATGAATACAACTACCTGTTCCAGCAAGCCAAAGGGGAGTTCATCGAGGTAAAGAAGTACGCGGCTCTAAATGACACGGTGGGTCTAATGAAAGACGTGATTTTGAAAACCCTGGACGACACTGTAAAACTGGCAAAGATGCTTAAAACAGATTCCGTTAAGGAAACCTGCCACAATGTGTGGAACTTCTGTTTTCATCACATTCAGTACGAAAAAGATGCGATAAATATTGAACAGGTCCGAAGACCTGCACGGGTTTGGAAAGACCGATTTGCAGGAGTGGATTGCGATTGTTTAACGGTCTTTATAGGTTCAATTCTTACAAACCTCAGAATCCCCTTTGTGATCCGGATCACGAAGTATTCAGAGGGCCGGGACTTCGAACATGTTTACCCGGTTGCACTTGTCGGAAATCAACCAATCATTTTAGACACAGTGGTACACGCATTCAATTACGAAGTACCCTACACCCAAAAAAAAGACATCAGTATGAAACTAGAGTATTTGAACGGCTTTGAAGACGACGAGGACGACGACTTCGGGGCTGACGATGAAAACCAAACATTCGGCTTTGAACGAACCGATGTTCCGGAAGATGCAGAAGCCCTGCTGTTTTACGATTCGGAAGATCTGGAAGGTTTAGAGGGGAAGGCAAAACGCGAAGCCCGAAAAGCAAAACGCGCCGAAAAACGCGAGGAAAAAAAAGCAAGTGGAAAACCGACATTGAAAGACCGCTTGAAAAAGGGGCTGAATGTGATTAACAAACTGAATCCCGCAACTGCTTTGCTCCGGGCCGGAATATTGGCAAGTATGAAACTGAACATCGGAAAAGGTGCTGCCAAATTACGCTATGCGTATTGGACCGAAGCCGAAGCGAACGCAAACCAGATGGAACCCGGAAAGTATCAGCAGTTACAACAGGTTCGCAAGAAACTGGAAAACATCTTTTACGGAGCCGGTGGCAATTTGAAAAATCTGAAAAAAGCAATCCTGACTGGAAAGGGAAACAAAGATAAACGAGTAGCCCTAAATGGACTCGGTGCCATTGTTCAGCCAGTTTCGGACTATCAGGATTTGCAGACTGTGATCGGACATGATACCTACGCGGAAGAGTTCGACGAAATGCACTCGAACACATCCATTAACGGATTGGGTGAACCCATCACAATTGGGGCGGCAGTTGCCGCAGCTTCGGGAGTTATTGCAGCCATTGTCGCAATGATTAAAAAGTTGGGAGGGATTTTCAAAAAGGGAAGCCCGCAGGAACAGCAGGAGATCATTAACGACAATACTGCGGACGAAGAAGAAAAAACCCGTCCTATGAGTTTGAAAAACATTGCCAAGAATGTAAGCAGTGTGGTAAAAAACAACCCATTGATTGCAAACCGTCTGGCCCCTGTTGTTGCAAGTAAAACCGATTTGATGCCTGAAAGTTCCGGGAGCGGTTCGGAAATGGAAGACCGCGCGGAACTGGACGAAACCGGGGATTCTCCTACACCAACCGAATTAGATGTTTCGACACTTCCTGTACCTGTAAAATCGGATGTTCCGGCAGTTCTCCCATCAGGGGATAACCTACCAAGCAGCGCCGGAACAGCAAGTGCCAAAGATACCACACCGACCAAAGACGATACACCCCCAAAAGCAGGACTTATGGCTTGGGTACAGGAACACAAGGCACTAACTGCCGGGATTGTAATTGGAACTATCGGGCTTGCTTACCTGGGTTACAGGGCCTACCAAAACAGTAAGAAAAAAGAATCAACGAGAAATCTTTCAGGTTCACCCGCCGGATCGAAAGGAAAGCAAACAAAGACAGCTAAGGGCGGAATTAAGAAAGTGAAGCTGTTGTAATTTTTAAAACCAATCATCATGTCAAAAAGAAGAAAAAAAGGCAAGCGCAGTGGACTTGCCGGGTTTCTTGACTCATACAATGAGCGGGAAACTGGGGCGGGAAACGTCGGTAACACTGCACTAAAAACAGTTGTTGATGCTATACTGGGTGTTCCGGTCGGTATCGCAATCGGTGGTGCGGCTGGTCTATGGTCTTTGCCCTTCGGTTTAGTCCTGATCGGTGCGGGGCATCATTTCAAAGATCAATCCGGGCTACTTCGAATTACCGGGGCTTCGGCCATCGCTTACGGAGTCGCTAAGAACATCGAGTTTACCAATGCAGCAAAACAAGCAGCAGTAAACGGGGTCGGTGGATTGGAAGGAACAGGACAAGCGATCAAAGACCGATTGAAAACGGTGAAAGACGATTTGCTTGCTGCGTACTTCTTAGACCGCCTTTTCAAAAAAGGAGATTCTGAGACCAAAACAGCGGCAAAAATGGCGGAACTGGACGAGGACCTTTCAACAGTCGGAGCAATAGATCTTTCAGACCTGGATCTGTTCGAACAGTTCAATCAACAGGAAGCAGACGAGTTCGAAGCACAACAAGCCCAGGAAGCACTATACCGCGAACCGGAAAGTTTACCCGCGCCGGATTATTCGATGAATTACCCGGATTCAGCAAGCCAGGAAGCCGCGTTTGCGATGTACGACGAATCCGGCGATTCCGACGAACCAGACCTTTCCGAACTCTAACCACACTCCTTTCAGTAATCAACAAACAGTAAATAATCACCACCGCCAATTGGCGGACTAAATCAAAAATTATGGACGATTTCCTAAATTCAGAGTACAACAACGCAGGGGAACTTTTCGGACTTGATGCCATTAACAGAATGGTAAGAAGTGCGAACCCGGTGCAACAGGCAGTAGCACTAAAAAAGGTTGTTCAATCTTCTCAGGTGGGTGTTTCAAGACGCTCACGCGGAGAAATGGAAAAGAACTTTAAACAGCTTCCGCCCCATGTGAAAAATGAGTTGTTAAAAGGTGGTGTTCGCCTTGCGGACTACACGATCTACTCCATGAAAAAAATCACTTCCAAGACGATCAAAATGTTCGAACCGCAGGATGATAAAGAAGTCGGTGTACGCAATATTTCCAACGCCAAACTTCCTAAAAACATGGTGTTCCTGGTTAGTGGTATCTACCTTTTAACGGGAGTAAATGCAGAGCCGGCAAACCCGGAAGGACACAAGGGTATTCGCTTTACCAGCGTTGCTTCCGTACCAGCGATTTGTAACGGTGAATTCTCGCTAAAAGCGAACCGAAAACAAATCATCCCGGAAAACCAGGCAATCCGAAGATTTGCAACGGATAACGATATGACAATTCCTTTGGGTTACTACAAGTTGGATAACCCCCGCCTTATCCGCGACGAGGAATTAATTGAATTCACCGTTGAACTCGGAACGCAGTTGAACGTTCCTGCGGAGCAGTGGTTGTACGTGGGGTTGGACGGAACAGGAACAACACCGTGATCTTATAATAGTGTTCGTATGCGGGGGCCGGGAGATCAAAAACCGGCTCCCCGCTAACCCTAAGTTTCCACTTAACAATTTTCAGCCATGAGTTTTAAACACCACCTTATCAAAGAACGCTTTGATATTTCTATCGCATCTGCGGACGCATCATTCAAAGGCGAATTCGAACTGGATAAGAACGCAAACTTCCTTTTAGGAATTGCGCTCACATCCGACCGGGACGACTTACTGTTTTACCGGGGATCGCAAAAGATGCTTTTAAATGACATTGAACTTTTCCCTGAAGGATTCGAAAGCAAGCTATTGATGTCGGGGTTAAATGTTGCCCCAGATCAGCGAATGATCACTTTAGGGGAGATAGCCACCGGGAACGGGAAACTGGATGTTCTTTACAAAGATATTACCCACCCGAACACGTCTTTCACCCCTTACCGGGTAACGATTTACACCTTTTCAGTAGTTGAAAAACCAGTAACACCCTAAGCCATGAAAAAGACCCTCATTCATACCATTGCTATTTCTAAGCCGGGCGAAAAAAAACAGCTTCAAATCAAACTGCCACGGAATACGAAATGTGTTCAAGCCATTACCATTACCGCGAATGGAATACCAAGCCGATTTATCGGTAGAAAGGATTTAGGTTGGTTATGGCTTCGTATTCCTGAACAGCGTGACATCTTTTTCGCTGAGGTCGTAAAAATGCCATTGAATGACTATGATCTGGCAAGTTTCGCGGATTTAGATTCTGTTTCGTTCGGCTCAGGAAAAGCATGGATTGACGGAGGTAAGGAAAGTTCATTTTCGGTACTGGTTGAAAAGTGTTCAACACTTTTGGAAGGGTATTACATCGACCAGTTAAAAGGAGATATGAAACCGGGTTACACAGTAAAAATTTACTTAACAATCGAGGTATGACAGAAGGATTAGCCATCGAGATTGCCTGCGCGAAAATGCAGGAACTCGGAATAGGAAAAAATTATCTGCTTAGATACCGCCACTTTCAATTGCAGGGTTCAGACACCATGAATCTAAAATCAGACAATGACCTGTTTATCCTGCTGACTCCGGAAACTGATACGCGGGTGTTTTCAAGGATGGGAATTTTTGACTTAAAAGACCTTGCTGTTAGTGAAATGCAGTACATCCATTCGGGAAGTATCAACATTGAAAACCTCAATATCAAATTTCCGATCCAGGTAAAATTCCTACAAGTAATACCAATACTTCAAACATCCTAAATCATGGAAGATCAAAAATTTCAGCGCAATAACCAAACTCGGACTATCAAGGAGCCTTACAGCCGGGAGCGGTTGGAAAATCTGCGGAACATCGTTTCACGATTCCGAAAAAATGGGAAAGGTAAACGGTATTCAATCATAGTTGACGGGGAAATGGTAATACCAAAAACCGACGACCCCGAACAGTTTGACGAATACCTGGATTACGTGAACCATTTAACATACTATGTAGAAGTAAGAACGTATTTCGGAAACTCCCCCAACTGCAATATTTACCGTTTCGATCTTCGTGAAAATCCAACTTTTCAATCCCTGAACGGACCCGCTCCACTTGGAGCAGTTGAAGTCCAGGAAAAGATACAGGAGGCATTATCACGCCAAAGACTGGAAACAGATATTCTGCTTTTGGAGCGGGAAAAAGCACAAAGGGATGCCGAGATAGTGAACCTGAGAAAGAAACTCAAAGGGTATAAAAAACTGCAAGCCAAATTGGATGAAAAGCAGATCGACATTAGCGATTTGTTTACAAAGGGAATCGAGCTTTTCGGGGCTTTTCAAGCAAAGAAAATGGGCGCATCCGGACAGGTCCAGGGGCTTCCCGGTCCTGCTCCTGCGGAAGTAGAAATTACCAGGGAGGTTTCCGAAGCAGATCAGCATTTCGAAGAACTAAAAACCGTGTATTCAGACAAGGAACTTTTAAAGGCTTTACAAGCTAGTGAGTTGTTCGCCAAATACCCGGAACTCCGCAAAGAATTTCAAGCAGTAGTAAACGCCAAAATCAAACAAAATGAGTAAGCACCAATTCAAAATCAGCATTTCGGGAACTGAAAAAGAAGCAACCGAAAAAGCGTTAGGGCTTGCAGTATTAGCAAGTCAACTAGACGCCAAAACAATCACCGCCCTTGCACGGATCGTGCAGACAGATCCGGCGAAGGTTGCCTTAGCAAAGAGCTTTTTAGGCATCCAGTAAAAATCACCCAAAACACCACCTTAAATCATGGAAAGCGAGGCAAATATCAAGAAGCTCGACCAGACGGTAACACCCCTAATTGTTGAATCACCACAGAAACAAAAACTTTGGAATTCCCTTAGCGATGGTCAGCGGAGATTGTTTGCTTCGCTCATTGCCGGGGGTGTGGTGGTGGGGGTTGCCTGGCTCATTATCTGGCTGGTTGACCGAAAGGTGAAAAAGTACCGCGCCAATCTGGAAGAAAATAAGGCTTTTGGAGCAGACAAACACGCAACCTGGGCAAAGCAATTCAAACAGGGGTTTGACAATGACGGGTGGTGGGGAACGGATGTTCCACTAGTACGCCAAACCATGCGCGCAATCCCATCGAAAGAAGACTTTAAAAAAGTCCAGGATTCCTACCGGGTGCTTTATCAAGGGGCAAACCTGATCGCGGATTTATCAGACGAATTGACCAAAACAGAATTCGAAGAAATGCTTGCAATCAAAAACAGCAAACCTGAGAAAGCAAAAGGAGCTTCAAGCGTGAAAATATACGACCCCACCGGATGGGCTAAACGAATCCACGCAGCAATCAATTACAACTGGTTTGCTTTCATCCCAGGAACAGACGAGGACGCAATAAAAGCGGTGTTCATGGAAATCCCAACACAGCGGGCTTTTTATGCCACAGCAACGGTTTATCTCAAACTCTACGGAAACCACCTTTGGGATGATTTGGATGGCGACCTTAACTGGTCAATGGATTGGCGGGCACTGCTCAAAAAGAAACCAAAAAAATAATTAAGTCATGGAAAAAGGAACGAAATATTTACTGATTGGTGCAGGAGTTCTTGCCCTTGGAACCGGGGGCTATTTCCTGTACCAGCATCTGACTAAAAAAGGAACACAGGAAGCGGTAGACGATTTTACAGAAAAGGTCGAAGACAATCAACTTCCAACCGGTTCAGGCAAACCGAAAATTCCGAGTGGTTACAAACCAAAACCCGCAACAACCACCTTTCCGATTAAGATGAAAAGCAAAGGTGCGCTTGTGAAAAATGTTCAATCTGCACTTTTGAAAAAATACCCGGAAGCACTGCCCAAATATGGAGCTGACGGATACTTCGGTAAGGAGCTTCAAACTGCTCTTACAAAACATGGCATTTCAACCACCATTGATAAGGAACTGTACGATCAAATCCTGTCTGGTAAAGCTTTTAAAGGTTCGGGAAATGACGATTCAAACGAAACGCCGTTAAGCCCGGATTCAATCGCAGACCTATTATACAGCGGTATCATTCAGACCAATATCGATACATGTCTTAGAGCACTTTGGAAAATCAAAGGAGTTAAGGGTTACACGAAAGTAAATGAGGTTTTCAAAACCAAACGTATTGACGGAGTACGCAAGACAATTGCAACGGCTCTTTCCCATGCTTTCCCGGATGATCCTGAACGCAAAAAATACCGTGCGCAGTTATACACCATTGGTTTAAAATGGCGCAATGATCAGTGGGCGTTATCGGGACTTTCAGCAGAACCGGAAAACAGGTTGATCACAGTTAAGCGAACAAAGATTTGGGATAATACCGGGAACTTTTTGATGATCCCGAACGGAACAATCATTGGGACGCTGCTATCTGCCAAGAATGGATTGACCGAGTTTTTGACCATTGACGGAAGAAACCTTTTTGTTGATACAACTGCAATCAGATACCATCATGATTAAGGCAATTAAAGAACTGGCATCGGAAAGGGATTTTGTTATTTACGAGCAACCAAACTTTCTGAACATTTGGGGATTTCGTGCGAACAACAAAACCCCGAATTCATTTGACGATCAAATCCATGTTTTTACAGTCGTAGAAACTGCGCAATCCCCGGTTTGGGCTTACTGGATTTTCAAATGTACAACCGATCCCGGAACGTTTTGGTTAAAGAACCCGGATGCACCAAAGGGAACAGCGATTTTGAACCCAGGGCAGTATATAAACTCCCATGCAATCGGACAGCATCGGGGACAATATACCGCCCTTGTTCAGATCGCCCCTTTAACTGTAACTCGGGATTACAACCGGGATAATATTCTGGACTTTGAGAACGGCAAGACCGCAAGTGGTATTTACGGGATCAACATTCACCGGGCATCAAGACACGGTGACACATTCCGGGTAGATAAATATTCGGCAGGTTGCCAGGTATTCAAGAACATCAAAGACTTTGATTTCTTCATTGGTCTTTGTCAGAAACACCGCAAGTTATACGGGAACAAATTCACCTATACACTGATCGACAAACAAATGGAAAGCATGAGTAAGATCAAGCAGTCCACAAAACCGTCAAAATCGGTAACAAGTCAGTATAAGGTAAAACCTTCCACGTACGCGTTTTTCTCACCTGAAACTGTTGCAGATTCTATTTACAAAGGAATTGTTTCAAAAGATTTGGATAAGGTCCTGAAAGGTTTGTTCCGGATCACAGATACCGAAGAATACAAAAAGGTCAATGAACTGATCAAGGCAAAACAACCCGAGACAACAACAGCAAAGGGAATTAGCACCCTGCTTTCAAAGGTTTTTCCGGAAGATCCATTTAGAAGCAAGTACCGGGCGCAACTGTTCCGCATAGGGCTAAAATGGGGTGCAAAAGGTTGGATGCTTTCAGGGATCGAAGAACGCGAACTTTTCAGCAATCAAGACGCTGTTATCTGGGACAGTTCCGGGAACTGCTTTAATGTCCCTTACGGGGCTTACATCGGTAAACTGATCGCGGAACAGAACGGGATAACCACTTTTCAAGCAACTGACGGGAGACCGTATTTTATTCACACCACCTCAATTAAAAATCATGATTAAAGAAGTCAAAAAACTAGCAAAAGAAAAGGGCTTTGTCGTTTACGATAAACCCTATTATTTGAACATCTGGGGCTTTCGTGCCAACAGTCAAACTCCGAACTCTTTTGATGATGAAATACACGTATTTACCAACATCGGAACTATTCGCCGCCCTAAGTGGGCTTACTGGGTTTTCAAATGTACGACCGATCCCGGAACGTACTGGTTGAAAAATCCAATGAACCCACAGGGAACAGCAATTTTGAACCCAGGCCAATACGTGGACGCGTACCAATTAGGGTTGCATCGTGGCAAGTATCGCGCACTCGTTCAATGTAAAGCTGTCAGCGTTACGCGCGATTACAACCGCAACGCAGTCCTGGACTTTAACAACGGACGAATTGCCAAAGGTCTTTTCGGTATCAACATCCACCGCGCCTCACAAATCGGGACGACTTTCGTAGTAGATAAGTACTCGGCAGGTTGCCAGGTATTCAAAAACGTGAAAGACTTCGATTTCTTCATTAAGCTTTGCGAACTGCACCGCAATTACCATGGGAACAAGTTCACCTATACACTGGTAGATAAGCGCATGGAACACCGGGAAAATTTAAAGCTCATTGCAATCGGTGGGGTATTGATTGGGCTTGTTGTCGGTGGCTTCTTTTTGGTTTCCAATGATGAAACAGCACCTAAAGTACTTGACAAATGAAAAAGCCAAATATCCCCTACCACAAACTCAATTTCGGATTATCTGTAATTGGGTTCATCGGAAGCCTCGGTTTCTATTACGGTGTACTTCGCAAAGTCTACACAGATAAAGCACCGGACCAAAAGCAGCAGATTGAACAGTTAGAAAAGGAGAACAAGCAGCTAAAACAAAGGCTTGAAAAATGCTACTCCGCGGGAAAAAACGATTCAGTCTGAAACACTTTAAACCATCCATCTAAATCGTAGTATCATGATTAATGCAAGTAATTATTTCCGGGAAATTGAAAAATTAGATATTTCAAAACTCCCGGAGCAGATTGTAAGAGGTTACAATCAAATTGCTAAAACCACCTCAAACGGTAAGAATTGGTCGAAATATGAAACCAATAGTTTGATCAAAGAAGCAATCGACCAACATTTTGAAAACCTAAACGCCTATTTAGGCAAAAAGGGATCATTCACCCGCAAGCGTGTCGCAAAAGCTAGGACAGCGTCCGCGCCCCGTAAACGCACAACAACCGCGACAAAAACAAAACGTCCGGTTGCAAAGAAAAAGCCCGTTTTAAAAAAGGATATTGTAATAGGCAAAACTAGATCAGGAAAAACTATCTACGAACTATACAACCATCCTAAGCACAAGAATTTCACTGCAAGGGACCATGAAGACGCAGGAACCGCGCAGTTGAATTCTAATAAATCCACTTTGACTATTGCGCGCCGGGATGAACAGGTAGCATTACATGCCAAAAAGCGTGATCAAATTCTGGCACAGGATAAGAAGGTTAGAGAACAAAAGAAGACGAAAGCCCGAGCGCTTAAAGTTCGTAAGGCTGCACGATTGAAGAAACGCACTTATCATTTTGAAGGGGAACACGTTGAACGGATTACCGAGGAATTGAAATTCATTAAGCGTTTTGTTTTGATGCACGGAAAAAGCAAAACCCCTCAGCAAATCCGCCTGTTTATCAACGCGCTTCAAAAAGCAATGACAGAAAAACGGATTCGTAAGACCTCGAAGTATGCAACCGAAATTTTGGAGATTCAGGACTTATTGCTTTCTCTTTACACTAAACTAAAAGGTCGTAAAGCAATTAAGGTTGAAATTGGTGAGGAACGACGTTCACATTTTCTGACCATTACCGGGAAACAGCGCTTATTACCGTCGGTTCGTATCATTAAAAGCTACATTAGTTTACAGGGGCGAATTGTCCCGGTAGCCGCCGCAAAAAATCTGCTTACTCGAATCGATAAAGCGCTTTTAACTAAAGCGGTCCCGCTTCGTGACCCGTACGCAAAACAGATCAGTGAAATAACTCAAACGCTTAATGCATTCATAGCTAAAACTAAAGTTGAGGGGGTGTTATTAATTCCAAGCCGTGAACTGAACGGTTTAAACGGAATCATGGATGAACTGGAGGGAATAAGTTTCAACAGCGAATTGGACGGGTTCAACGGATTTGGCAGTATTCCGGATGATGCCATTATAAACACATTGGATATTGTAAACATGGAATTCCCAACCATCGGATTTACTGGCAAATGGCTTCGTTTTGTAGGCGATCCGAACAAAGGATTTACTGCAATGGTTTTCGGGCTTCCGAAATACGGTAAATCTTATTTGTGTGTTGATTGGGCGGGTTATCTGGCACGTAATCACGGACGCGTTTTGTATGTTGCTAAGGAGGAAAAAGTTGGGGGAACGTTGAAAACAAAGTTACGAGAAACGCAGATGGCGCACCCAAACTTTGATTCAACCGGAGCCTTACCAATGGACCTTTCAGATTATGACTTTGTTTTCCTGGATAGTGTCACCAAATTGGGTTTATCTCCTGAAGACCTTGACGAGTTGAAAGCAGAATATCCGGGTGTTTCTTTCATCTATGTTTTTCAAACCACCAAACAAGGAGCCTTCCGCGGTTCAAACGGTTATCAGCACGATGTTGATATAGTGATCGAAGTACCGGAGCCAGGCAAAGCAATTCAGTATGGTAGATACAATCAGCGATCCGAAATGGATATAACCTTTTAAATCAAATAAACACATGAAAACAAAATTTGCATTAGTACTATCCGGCGGCGGTTTTAATGGCGCGTTTCAGGTAGGAGCGTTAAAGTACATTTCCGAAAAGTGGAGAAGCATTTCAGGAAGTGACAAACCAATGAAATTTGACATTATTTCGGGTGTCAGTGCAGGAGCCATTAACGGGGCCTTGGTTGCAATGAATGAATTGAGCTTGCTTCAAGACCTTTGGGTTAACAAGATTGGTAAAAATGGGGCTTCTGAAATCTACACATCCCCTGTTATCGATACTTCAAGCAAGGAAGACAAGCTGAAATTTAAACTGGATAAAAAGGAACTAGGCAGGCAGCTATTGGAGAACATTGACCTAAAGCTGTCTTTCTTCGGAAAGTTGGGTATCATCTTTTCAAAGGAGAAACGCCAGGCGTTTATTGATTCAGCGTTTGAGCAGTTAGGGAACGTGGTAAAATCTAATCTGCATAAGATCAAAAGCGTTGCCGACAATACACCACTACAAATCAAACTGTCAAAGTACCTGGATCGCAACAAAATCAAAGACACGATTTACACTTGTGGTTTTGTGTCGCTCAATAGCGGACAGTATCACAGCGTTAAACATTCAGATTTTGTCACTCATGACGACTTTTTAAATGGTGTTCTTTCTTCAACCGCCATGCCTGCAATTTGGAAGCCGGTGGAAAAGGTTTCTTTTTATGAAGGGGCAAGTATGGTATCAGCATACAACAATATCGACGGGGGCGTAATGAATGTTTCACCGCTAGGGGATGTTATCAAGCTGATCAATGAAGACCCGGAAGAATGCCGGTATAAAATCATCGTCATAAACTGCAATAGTGGTTTCCCAAAAATTCAGGATTATCAAAACAAGTCGATCGGAGAAATTACGGTCCGCGCAATCTATGAACTTTCACTGACTGAAATCTTCAACAATGACGTTAGCCATTTTCTGCAAATGAATGAACTGGTTCAACAGTTCCGCGAGTACGGAAAAAATGTTCAGTTGCGTTCGGTTTCGAATCGCCCAATCAAGGCATTTGACGCAATAGTGGTTAACCCTGATCGAAACGTGGAAATGGGTAATTCTTTGGTTGCAAATGAAAAATTGATCGATCAAAGAATAGCGCACGGGTACGCTAACGCCCAAAAAGCGTTCCTGGTATAATCTCCCCAGGAAAATCATTAGAAACCCCTCTAACCCCTCAATCCAGGGCCGTTATGAGGGGTTTTTAACATAAATTAACATAAAATCAATCCTTTTAGGGGGTCCTGGCCCCTAACAAGGCCCTAAATCTTAGACCATGGCATCAAATATGATAAGTGAGATTCGCCAAGAACTCAGTAAAATCAAGGGATTGCGAAAACAAACGGCGCAAAAACTAACCGCTGAAACCTTAAAGCTGTACAAAGGATTTGAAAACCTCAGTACAGAGAAACGTCAACAGCTCTTAGATGCGATGCGCGAGTTTGCAACAATAGCAGTTCTTCAACTGAATCGATTGATAACATTGAAAACAACAGAAAATGAACACAACAACAAAAACCGCATTTAATCAATTTGCAGGAAAGAAAAAAGATACAGCGCGTGTTAACCAAAACGGCTGTTTAATTTATACCCGTGTTTCAAGTGGAAGACAAGAAGAAGGCGCCAGTTTGGAAACTCAACTTGAATTCTGTCACGACCTTGTTAGAAAGCACAAGCTTAATATCCTCGCCTATTTCGGAGGGGGGAAAAGTGAATCTGCAAAAACTGATGAACGCACGGAGTTTAAAAAAATGCTTGAGTTTGCTAAACGAAATAAACAAGTTGGCTACATTGTCATTTACGCTTATAGCCGTTTTTCACGTACAGGGGGCAGCGCAATGGGAATAATTGATCAACTAAAGGCGATGGGGGTTTATATTATTTCCGCAACGCAGGAAGTGGACGCTAAGACATCAACCGGAACGCTTCAAGAAGGAATTCAAATGGTGTTTTCCCGATATGATAATGACCAAAGAACGGAGAACTGTATTAACGGGATGAAAACAAAACTTAGAAACGGTTACGTTTCCGGAAACATTCCAATCGGTTACACCAACATGAACCCCGGAAAGCGCAAACAACCTGTATTGAAGATAAACAAGGAAGGGGAACTGATCCGCGAAGCATTCCTCTTAAAAGCAAACCACGATCTAAGTTATAATGAAATTACAGAGCGTCTTAAAAAGAAAGGCTGGCCCCGTGATGCTAAACGACTAAGTGAAATATTCCGCAACCCGTTTTATTGTGGAATCATTGTTTCAACCCTTATACCGGGTGAGGTGATTAAGACGGATAAACACCCCGCTCTTATTTCGGAGGAAGTATTTTTGAAGGTGAACGGTATACTACGTCAAAAGCGCACTCTGGGATATAAATACAACCGGGACGAGGAAAACCTACCTTTAAAACAGTTCTTGCGCTCAGCAAGCGATAATACACCTTTTACCGGGTATATTGTAAAACGCAAAGGGTTGTATTATTACAAGAACAACACTAAAGGCAGTAAAGAGAACAAAAGCGCTAAACAAATGCACGAAGCTTTTAAAGCCCTACTTTCTGAATATGTGCTTTCAGATTCCAGCATGGTTGAACCAATCAAAAAGCTAATGATTGAAATGTGTATGGAAATGCAACAGGAAAGCATTGAGCAAGCGGTAAAGCTTGAAAGCGAGGTTTCAAAGATTGAAAAGAACCTAGATACCATAGAACGCCGCTTTGTTCTAGGGGAGATAAACGGTGATTTGTACAACAAATATTATGAGGAATTTCAGCTTGAATTGGTTCGAACTAAGGAAGAATTGGTAAAATCATCATTTGATTTATCGAACCTTGAAACAGCAGTCGATAAGGCCCTCGATTATGCGCTGAAACTCCCGTCATTGTGGGAATCTGGCGATTTGGAAGAAAAGAGACGTATTCAGAATATGGTATTTCCTTCCGGTTTGGTTTATGATTTCCAAAAAGGTGAATATCGAACCGACGAAGTGAACAGCCTATTTTCGTTCATCCCAATATTTACAAGGGTTTCGGCGGAAAAGCAAAACGGGACAGTAGATAAAAACTATCTGCTGTCCCGTTTGGTACCCAAGACTGGACTCGAACCAGCACACCTTACGGCACCGCCACCTGAAGACGGCGTGTCTACCATTTCACCACTTGGGCATCCTGCCTACAAAAATAATCGTTTTCCGGATTAAAGCAAGGAAACCGGGCCGCCTTTCTTTGGTTTCTTCATTCGGACAACTTGCTCTTTGTTTTTTTTAACCTTTCTATGCCTCTGCATTTTGTACTTTACATTGAAGATTATTCTTATGAAAATAGCAACCTATAATGTGAATGGCATCAACGGAAGGCTTCCGGTATTGTTGCGCTGGCTGGAAGAAGCACAGCCCGATATCGTTTGCTTGCAGGAGCTTAAGGCACCGAACGAAAAGTTTCCCGAAAAAGCAATCCGAGATGCCGGTTATACCGCACTCTGGCACGGACAAAAAAGCTGGAACGGTGTAGCGATTCTCACCCGCGGACTTGAAATAGAAGAAATCTGCCGGGAACTTCCCGGGGAAAAAGAAGATACCCAGAGCCGTTATATGGAGGCCATGATAGCGGGAATGGTGATCTGCTGCCTGTATTTGCCCAACGGGAATCCGGCGCCCGGACCCAAGTTTGACTATAAGTTGCGTTGGTTCGACAGGCTGACTGACCGTGCCAATACCCTGCTTGGTTTCAAAACTCCGGTAATTCTTGTCGGGGATTTCAATGTTATGCCAACCGAACAGGATGTTTACAAACCTGAACGCTGGCTAAAAGATGCGCTCTTCCGCCCGGAAACCCGCGCTGCATTCCACCAATTGGTTTCCCAGGGGTGGACCGATGCAATCAGGTACTTATACCCGAATGAAACGATTTATACCTTCTGGGATTATTTCAGACAAGCCTATCAACGAAATGCCGGTTTGCGCATTGATCATTTCCTGTTGAGCCCGGAATTGAAGAGCAAACTGAAAGATGCCGGTGTGGACCGAAACGTAAGGGGCTGGGAAAAAACGAGCGATCATGCGCCGGTATGGATTCAACTGGATTAATGCCGGTCGCTAAATTTCTCTTCCTGACATGTGAATTACACAAATGAATCCATTGATTGTATAATGGAAACCGTTAAGGGTTTTCTCAATTTGCTATTGGAAACAGGACGATAAGGATTGTCTTTATCTAAAAACACATTCCATGGCACAAAAAAACATAATTCCAAAACAGATTGTCGGTGGAAAGACAGGAGCAACGGCTTCGGTAAAGACTTCATCCGTTGAAGCTGCCAAAGTGTTGTTCGAGGAGGCCAAACACCGATTGTTCGCGATTAATAACTGGCAAAAGGTATGCGGAGGGAAAGGCGCAAGCTTCCTGTTAACGGATAAACACGGAAATCCACTGACTCAGACAACACCCGAGATTGGGAATTTGATTAAAATAAAGCTCCCGGCGCCACCGAATAAACAAGGAGACGGCTATGACTGGGTACGTATTGAAACATTCGAGAATACAACCAATCCTGTCAATGATGAGGAAACAGTTGGTTTTCGCGTAAGGCCTGTCAGCAATCCGGCGGATCATTCCGGGGAAAGTGCGCACTTCTATACGAGTGATGCCACCAGTTCTTTTTTGGTTATCAGAAGAGGTTCGCGTGTATATGCACTGGAGCGCGGCAGAAATGAACAACCCAATCCTTCGGGTGGATTTTGGAATAAGATCCGGAATATCCTCATTGCATTGGCAGCAATGCTGGGGCTGGCGGTGCCGCAATGGAAAATGCTGGTTAATGGGATAGTAGGTAAAAAGTGAGTGTTATCTATGCAGTTATTCTGCAGGAATAACCACGGATGTATAAAGGCTGCAAACTTTCCATCCCAAAGATTCATAAAGCCCTCTTCCCTGTTCTGTGGCAACCAAAAAATTTTTACTAATATTTTCCGACAAAGCAATTCGTTCCAATTCCCTCATCAAAAAAGCAGCAAGGCCTTTTCGTTGGTGATTCTTTTCGGTCATAATCCGGTCGTAAACTGCTAAATCATCTACCAGGATAAGACGTCCGCTGGAAGCCGGTTCGCCATCCGGAGAAATAATCCGGAGAACTATCGTGGAATTATATGTATCGAACTCAGTACGATATCCTTTCGGCAAGTCTTTGTTCTGGATAAACATCGGTGCATCACGGTACATCATGTATCCTTGCGGTTGAAGGATCCATCTTCCGGGCACTTTACTTTTGAGTTCTTCCGGAGATGCACAAACTTTCAGGAAAACCCAGGGTTCGTAAATGGTTTCCGAAAGCCGGATAAAGTCATCGGTGAGCTTTGGAAACACATAGCGGATTTTTTGTTTCTCATAACCAACCTCTATCTTATAACCCGATTTATAGTTTACGGGCGGCGGCAATTCCCGCGACAAAGACCAGGCAGTCAGCCACTTTTCTAAAATATCCGAAGAAATACAGTGATCCATCTCAGGTATTAAAATTAAGAATTAACCTCTTCAAGCTTATTATCAACATTCTAAAAAAGGAGACAACCGGAAATTTAATTTGTTTCTTCCGGAACGAAAAAATCGGGACCAAGAGTAAAAATAAATTCATTTTTGTGCCGGTCTGCAACCATGGCAATCGTACGCGTCCAGGATTTAGCATGCTTATGGTCGCTACCCTCTTTGGTAAATGTGAAATACATTCCTGAATAGCGGTACCTGGGAACCCCGGTATTGAGCGATGATGCACCTCCGAATACAGAAGCAATTCCAGTATGCGCTCCTGTAACAGTAACTCCGTCGCAGATAAATGGAACAATGATATGGCCGGTGCTGTCTATGACACCCCATTTCTTTTCTTCACTGTGTATTTGCCAAAAACCGGTAGTTGTATCTGCGTTATCGAATGTGAGGAACAGTCCGTCGAAAAGCGGGATCAGTGTATCGTATTCCGATTTCATTTTTTCGAACACTTCAGTGTTTTCCCGGACAGAATGAATCTTCGGGACTTTTTTTGAATGTTCAGAATTTTGTGTGCAACCGACCAGCAAAAACAATAAAAGATAAAGAAGCGACTTATTCATAAGGTTGAATCAATGTTGAAATAAAATTAAGTAATTGCTTTCAATAAGCTTCTCGTCCAGTCTGTTGAAATGAAAAAAGGAGATAACTTCTGAACAAATTTTATAGTTATTGTCCCAAGCAGAATTCGTTCCTCATTCGCTTTGGGACGACGAAGTGAAAGGCATATAAAATCAGAAAGGCTGTGGAGAATCTCTACAGCCTTTCTGATTCGTCGTGCGCAATTCGGTCTAAATGTAGAACCGGTTTGATTTTGGCTAATCATTTACTGCATACCAGTTCTCTTTTATCTTGAAATCATTTCCTCCATTTTTTACATTTGCATCCATCTCCGCTATAACTGTAGAATCATTCGTGAAGACAATTGCAGAATAATGATCTAATAAACCACGATCCATATAGAAGGTAATTGTTGTTTTTTTTGTGTCAATTCCAATATGTCCATTATAGCTGTTGATTGAAAACCCGTCATCAAAAGGGTACCCAAACTCATCTGGAAAATGATTATTTCCAGATTGATACTTCAAATCACCTTTTTCTAAAATATCATTTTTAAGCTTTTCAAGTCGAAAACGATTCTCTGACCATTCTTTTTTCCAATCGATCTTTCTTGATCCACAACTGGTGTTAAGAAAAAAGATTAGTGCGATATAGACTAGTTTTTTCATTGTTTTTAAACGAAAAATCCCAATAAATATTACTTTATCGGGGATTTAACAAAGAGAGTGCATGACTGGACTTACCGACGAAGCTGAATTATCATTCATCTTGTCGGTACCTTGCTTCTCGTCCAGTCCGTATAGAATGAAAAAAGGAGATAACTTCCGTTATCTCCCTTATCGCGTGCGCATGACTGGACTCGAACCAGCACATCCGTAGGAAACCACCCCCTCAAGATGGCGTGTCTACCAATTTCACCACATGCGCGGTTTGCGTTAAAACGCTTGCGAAGATAGTATTTTTTCGGATTCATTCGTCTTCTATAAAACAGATATTGCCGGAACATTTACACTAATCCGGTTTTGCCGGTTTGCGGCACTTGGCTATATTTGCGCTTCCAATATGTTACCATGAAGCACACCATACTTCTGCTGGCGCTGATTTGTCCGGCTTTATTTTCCTCTGCACAGTCTCAACAGAACAGCCTTTCTTTTGACGGAACCAATGATTATGTTTCCTGTGCGCTGCCGGGTATCTTTACGAATCTTGCCAACAATGATTTTACGTTCGAAGCCTGGGTTAAAATCGAAAGTACTTCACCTGGGCGTGTATTCTTTGCCCAGCAGGACAACAGTAATTTCGCCACCCTGCTCCTTTCCAACGGGATGCTTTTTTATGTAAAGATTTCCAATATCACGTATACTTCCAGTGTTGCGCTTCCGCCACAGAACCAGTGGGTACACCTGGCGGCAACGTGGGATGCATCTGAACAATTGCCGATTATCTATATGAACGGAGTACGTCAATACGGTACTTCAGGCGGTGCCTCCAGTTCTGCTGTCAACAGTACGATGACTATCGGAAGCCGTACGGATGGCGCGCAGTTATTTACCGGTGAAATGGATGAAGTGCGGATCTGGAATACCGCCCGGAAAGAATGTGAAATCAGAAGTACGATGCACAGCATACCTGCCGGGAATGAAGTGAACCTGATCCATTATTACAACTTCAACCGCGGAACAGCCGGGGGAAATAACCCGACTTTTACCTTATTGCCGGACCTTGCAGGTATTAATAGCGGTACGCTTATGAATTTTGCATTGAACGGAAACACATCCAATTGGGTATCCTCTACTGCCCCACTGACAGGCATTGGACCTCAAAACGCGTATGAAACGACTGACACAGCTGCTATTTGTGAAGGAGAAAGTTATTCCTTCGGGACCCAAAACCTGACAGCGACAGGAGTTTACCAGGAAACATTTACAAGTGCGGAAGGCTGCGACAGCCTTGTGACCTTACAACTGAATGTACGTACCGTAAACATGCCACCGGTAATCCAGGCATCGTGTGCGTCTTATTTCTGGCCGCAAACCGGGCAAACTTACTTCACCAGCGGGATTTACAGGGATACCCTGACAAGCAGTTACGGATGCGATTCGATTCTTACGCTTGATCTTACAATCGGCCAGCACAGCGCTGCTTCCGTTCAAATGGATGCCTGCGGATCCTACACCTGGTCATTGACCGGAGAAACGTATACTGCAAGTGGTCTTTATTACGATACCATTCCGAATGCTTCGGGATGTGATTCCGTGATTACGCTGGACCTGACCATCCTGGAACCGACAACATCCACCTGGCCGGTGACTTCGTGTTCATCGTACGAATGGCCACAAAACGGGGAAACCTATACTGCCAGCGGACTTTATTACGATACGATCTCCAATGCTGCAGGTTGTGATTCGATTATCACGCTCGACCTCACCATCCTGGAGCCAACAACAGCAATCATCTATGCCAGTTCTTGTGGACCTTACTATTGGTCGCAAACAGGACTAACCTACAGTTTCAGCGGTTCTTACCAGGATACTATTCCGAATGCGGCTGGTTGTGATTCGGTGGTAACTCTTTCACTGCTTATAAACCAACTGCCCCAGGGCGTGATTACTGACAACGGACAAGGAACGCTTTCTGTAACTACCATTGCTGAAGTCAGCGACTGGATCGATTGCTCAACCGGTCAAGCCATCCCGGGACAGCAGGGACAAAGTACATTCACGCCTGTTCAGAACGGAAGTTATGCTGCAATCCTGGAGAATACCATGACACTTTGCAAAGACACAACTGCATGTTATACGATTGGTTCCGTAGGTTTGGAAGAACACGCATTTTCTGACCTGCACATAACACCTAATCCTGCACACGACCAGGTAACCGTGTTATTTCAGGGAGAAACCGCACATTTGACCGTATTGGACGCACAAGGCAAACAAGTATTGACACAAACGGTATCGAGCGGAGCACAAATTTCCCTGCTTACTCTGGAACAGGGCATTTACTTGTTCCGCCTGGAGAATTCTTACGGTACGGCAATCCAGCGGGTTGTGAAGGAATAAAAAGCTAATTGATACAAGGAGGAAAGATCAATCTGTTTATGCGGGTTGATCGGGAGGTGCGGGAATATCTGACAGGCACGATATGTGTCTGCGAAACTTTCCGTTGTTTCGGGTGACATCGTTTTAACCTTTCGCAATTGATGTGTCAGATTACCGCTGTTATTCGGATCCTGCTGAAAATTGTGATCCATATTCCCGGTATTTCATTGAAACACTTATTTTTGCTGTCATTATCACTTTCTAAATCTTTATGAAATACATCACCACCTTTTTTGCCTTCATCATACTGTTTTTTTCAGGGACGGTTATCGGACAAAAACGCGACCAGGTTGCGGAACAGGCCATTGAAAAAGAGCTACAGTCCATTGCACCTGCTTATGTAGATGAATTCAGGCAAGCTACCAATGCTATGGATAAAGGCGATTTGATTTTGGCAGACAGCATTTATTCAATCATTTACGAACACGCCCCGTCGTTTGATCACGTAGTGAGACGTTTGGGAAGTATTAAAAATGAACTTGGCCAACAAGACGAAGGACTCGTCCTTTGTGAACGAGCAGTTGAGATGAATCGCTCTTATGCCAACCTTATTACACTGGTAAACTGTATCATCCAGCAAACCAATGCATCTACCATTGATCTGGCACGTGCAGACAGTCTTCTCCAAGAGTCAAAATTATTACCTGAGTCTAAAAATGATGTGAGTTTTTATTTAATGGATGCTCAGATCGGGCTGCGATTAAATAATATGTCACAATTCCGGGCAGCGACGAATTTCCTGGAAGCCAATTTCAAAAATGAGATGGCAACACATTATTACGCAGCGATTCTCGCTGCCAATAACGGAGATCCGCAAAAGGCAGATAAAGAGATCCGAATTGCAAATAAACTGGGTTTACCGAACGAGGAAATGAATGCTTTCCTGGCAGCAAATGCGGATTATACACCGTACAATCCGGATACAGGCCCATCATCAACAGAAAGTGCGATCTGGAATTTCCTGGACATTCTTTTTGTAATCGTCATTGCTTGGATCAGCGGTATTGTATTGCTTTACCTGGTTGGAATTATTTTGTCGATGATTACATTACGTTCCATTGAACAGCAGATCAAAAACAATGATTTGCAGGCAAGTTCCAGGCTTCGAAAGGTTTATAAAATCCTGATCACTACCGCAGGTTTCTATTACTATGTTTCCCTGCCCATTATAGTGGTTTTGGTTCTGGCAATCGGAGGCGGGCTTGTTTTCGGTATGCTATCGGCGGGTATTATTGCCTTTAAACTTGTCATTATTATTGTCATTGTTGTAGGTGGTACGATCATCGGGTTATTAAGATCTTTACTTGTGAGAGGCCGTTTGCAGGAACCTGGAAGATTGCTGAATGAACCGGAAGCACCTGAATTATTTGCTTTGACCCGCTCGGTAGCAAAAGACCTGAATACACGACCAATCGACGAAATCCGGATTACCCCGGAAACAGATCTGGCAGTTTATGAAACCGGTTCGTGGAGGGCTAAAATGCAAGATAACGGTAAGCGCGTCCTTATTTTAGGAGTTGCTGTTTTGAAAGACTTCCGGAAAGATGATTTCAAGGCTATTCTGGCACATGAATACGGGCATTTTGCCAATCGTGATACAGCGGGCGGAGGCGTTGCGATGCGTGTTCAGCGGGATATGACCAACTATTACATTGCGCTCTACAATTCCGGGAATGCTACCTGGTGGAGTATTGCCTTTTTGTTTTTGAAGTTTTATCATTTCATCTTTACACGTATATCTGCCGGCGCCACCCGTTTACAGGAAGTACTTGCAGATCGTATTGCTGCTGAAACTTACGGTGCACAATCGTTTCGCAACGGATTGACATTCGTGGTACGCCGTTCTATTGAATTCAGTATGCTGGCAAATGCTGAAATCAAGCAAGCAGAAGAACAAAAAAGAGGGCATGCAAACTTCTACGAATTGTCAGATCTTCCTGACACCGAATTTGACCTTGAAAGTGAATTACAGAAGTCGCTCAACCGCAAAACGAGCGAACAGGACACACATCCAAGCCCTGTTGACCGTTTCCGCTATGTGGAAGGTATCACCACCATTCCAAAACAGGATACCGGCACTGTACATGAATTCTTCACCAACTGGGGAGAACTTACCGGGGAAATGACTCTGGAAATTGATAAAATCATTCAAGAGCAAAAACGAATGACCAGTTAATAAAACAATAGGGGTTGGTTTTTTTATTTATTTCTTTCTCATCAAGATAATCAGCAAATTCATCCGGAGAAGTATATAGAAAATTAGGAATTCCAAATCAAGTTATGTTTCCCGAAGAATTTGCAAAATATTTAAAGAGGCTTTGGTCAGAGGGCGTATAAACGATTTATGTCCTCTTTTTTCATCGTCAGACGCAAAATAAGGAGAAGAATAATACAAATTATACCGAATACCATTTGGGTTTGAATGACATCCATCATAGAATCTTCTTTTAAAGGCAACGGTTCCAATTTGAAAATCGAACTGTACATCCCGTGGAAGTTAATTAAACCATGTAATACTCCTATTAGTATTATATTTTTGAATCGGATGAAAAGACCCTCAAGGAACAATCCCATGAGGAATGCGAATAGCATCTGGTTCAATACAGAAAAAATATCAAGGTCTCCCGTTATTAGATTACCAATGTGAAGCAATGCAAAAATAGCTGAAACTATAATAATTTGTCCAAATGCCTTTCTTCTTGGATATGCTGCTACTACCAAGCCGAAAATAATCCATCGACACAATACCTCCTCCGAAAACCCCACACTGAAGCATTTAAAGTAATATGCTGTTAGGTTTTCCCATCCGTAACGAACTCCAATATAGGGTAAAGCAAAACGAAGCGATAAGAAAAGAAGTATCCCAACTACAATAGCTACTCCCACATTATTTTTCAGGACTTTTTTTAAATCGAAGAAAGCTTCTTTTTTAAGTGCCAGGTAAAAACCAAACAATAATAACAATCTACCTAGACCAGATATAAGTAAAGCTGCAGTTCCGTTGTCATTTAATTTATAAATCTGTACGATTCCACTCACCATAAACTTTACAAGCATTAGGGAAGCAAAAAGTAAGAGTAGAAAATACAGAAGAAACTTTTTCATGTTTGAAAATAACACCCCCTATGCTAATTGACATAGAGGGATATGGTATAATTTAATCAAAAAAACTTATTTCACCCTTACATGCGTAAAATTCGATACATCCACCCCATGAACATGGAATTCCCATAGCAGAGTACCCCTCATATGTCGTTCTTATTTTACATTTAAAACTAATGTGGAACTCAGAAGCAGCTTCGTCAAAGTGTTCGAAATCATCCGAAACAAGAGCAACATTAGCAGGTACTGCTACATAGGATGCAATTGGTTTTTTAATCACTGATGTGTAAACACCATCACCAGCTACTACATCATTGAATTTTCCATCATCCGTGTAATCTACATTATTAAGAATGTAAGAATCTGACGGAACATAGGACTCATCAAACATCAACAATGAAAATTGTTGAACATACTCCGTTCCATTGTTAACTACCAAATGGCTTTTAGGTAAAATAGCCACCGACCGATAAAACAATGACGTAATTGCTCCTGATTTTTCAGCATCTATTGCTGTTTCTGTTTTTGCGTTTGGTGACTGGTTAGGATTTAGGTTTTGCTTATTACAAGCCACTAAAATTGCTCCTCCTGCAATTGCCAGAAAGGAAATTCCATAAATTAACTTTTTCATTTTTTAAATGATTCTTGTGAATAATGATTATTTAAGTTCCGCAAACCTAGCAATCAGGAATTATTTCGTCAACCGTATTTACCACATTTTTTAAAAATGTAGTTTTCCTAAATTCTGGTAAAAAAACTCCTCACCGAAAATGACTAATAAGAAAAACAGCTCTCATCTTGAGAGCCGTTTTTAATAATTTTAAAGTCGGGTGGGAATTCTGATTAATCCCCGATTAATCGTACCCTTATTGTTTTATCTTATTCAAAGCGAAATATTGAATAGGATAAAAAATATTTTTTTCTGTCACAAAATAACCACCTTCCGGTCTTTGGTATAAAAAACGATTATGGATACTCCTTTTTTATTACCGATCGAGAAGCCGAAAAGCCTTCTCTGGAAACTGGTCTACTTCATGACCCGCAAACGCTTCGGCAAGGTCATAACCCCTTTGAAAGTATCTGCCGTGAGAATGCCGGTGGCTTTCGGAAGTTTTTCGGGGAAGATTGCCCAACTGGATAAAAAACTGCAGCTTCCGGCAGAGACCGTGATGCTGATCCGTGAACAGGTGGCTCATATTAATGTGTGTGAGTTCTGCATGGACATCGGCCGGGCGCAAACCATTGTTTCATCCATGAATCAGAGGAAGTTTGACGAACTAGCGGATTACAAATCCAGTTTGCTGTTCTCCGATAAGGAGCGTGTGATGCTGGATTTTGTGACGATGCTCGCACAGGAACGCAAAATGGAAAAAGACCTTTTCGACAAGCTGGCAACCCATTACAGCGAACGGGAGATCTGTGAAATCGTGTGGATTGTTTCTTCCGAGTTTTATTACAACATCGGGAATATCGGGTTGAACATTCATTCGGATATGCTGTGTGATATTGCGAAAAAACGTATGCACTAACCGATTGACAAAAGAAACGTATCAGTCCTTTTTAGTAGTTTTATCGCATGGAATTAACACCCGAAATATTCGCACTTCGCCCCTATTTGTTCAGTATATCCTACAATATGCTGGGAATGGTTGAAGAGGCAGAAGACATTGTGCAGGACGTTTTTGAAAAATGGATGTCCGCCGCGGAAGTCCGCGATGCAAAAGCGTACCTGGCGCGCATCGCTGTGAACCAAAGCATCAACCGGTTGAACGAACTGCGGAAAACGCGGGAAAATTATGTCGGAATGTGGCTTCCGGAACCTTACATAACCCTGGAACCGGAGCCTGTTCCTACACTTGAATACGGTATGCTCTTTTTATTGGAACGCCTGAACCCGAATGAACGGGCGGTTTTCATTTTGCGCGAAAGTTTCTCCGAAGAATACACTTCCATTGCCGAAATCACCGGGCTTTCTGCAGAAAATTGCCGGCAGCTGTTGCACCGGGCGCATGAAAAACTGGGACGAAGCAAACCGCTGCAGGTAGATCCTGAAAAACAACGTGCCTTTACCATTGCTTTCCTGACAGCGCTTCACGGTCAGGATCGTTCGGAACTGGATCATTTACTGCGAAAAGACATTGAACTTTACAGCGACGGAGGTGGTAAACGGGCTGCTGCTCTGAAAGCGCTTTTCGGATTGGACAAAGTGTTGAAATTCCTGCTTGGTGTAACCCAACTTCCGGAAGCCCGGGAAAATCACTTCGAATACCGGGCTGTTTACGTAAATGGCCGTCCGGCGGCATTGCTTTTCAACCGCACAACCGAACAGCTGGATTCCATGCAGTATGTGGAAATGGAAAACGAAGAAATAAGCCGCCTACTGTTTGTGCGCAACCCGGATAAGCTGACGATACGGGGGAAATTGAACTAGTGTTACGATCTCAGGTATATCATATCCGTGACCAGTCTGAAGAATGCTATTGAAACGTTGCCTTAACAGGCATATAACAGGTTTTAGAAACCGCTTTCACGTTATCGGGAAGCGGTTTTTTCTTTTTCAGGCAGTGGTCCACAACAAGTTCAAAATCGCATAAGTTAAAATCAGGTGATTAATCAAACAGTTGGTACAGAAGCGGATGTGATTGCACTGTTTGTTATTTCAAGCTGTTTTTATCATTTTTTAAGAAAAAACGCCTGCTAAAGATGGAAAATTGCTTGATATGTAATAATTAAGTGGTATTTTGGAGATACGATTTTGAGAAAAACACACCGGTTAACACACAGTATGAACCAATAATTCACTGCTATGTACTCTACTCTATTCACAACGGAATCCCTGCTTATCCACCCTGATTTCGGAGAAAAAGACATTCATTTTCTGAAAGAGTTCTATGAGTTCAGCATAAAATACTATGCTCAGGTAGAAGAAGACTTAAGAGATTCTTTCAGGGATCACCCTTTTTGGGGAGAATTGTTAAAGATGCAATCTCCGGAAGATCAGAAAAGAAATACGGAACGCGCCCACCAACTTCAGTATAATGCCATTTACAACGGCGAATGGGATGAGTTCACAGAAGATACGATTCAACAGGGAAGAATGTATGCTCGGATGAATGTCAAGTATTCGGATTGGTATGAATTCATTAAAATTTACAAAGACTGCCTCAACTTCTATATTTTGAAGGAATGCCCGGACGATACCGAACGGGCGGTCAATATCTGTAAAGGATTGCGCATACTCACCGACTACATGATGTACCTCATTGCCGAGGCTTATTTCCATGAAAAGAACATCATTATTTCACAGGTCAATGCCGATTTGGAGCGCCGTGTGACAGAACGGACAGCGGAGCTCAGCGAGATCAACGAAGAACTGGAACGTTTCAGTTATTCCGTTTCACACGACCTTCGGGCACCTTTACGTGCCATTGACGGATTTGCCAAGATCCTGGAAAAAACACAGGCTTCCAACCTGGATGATTCCGGAAAAAAATACCTGGGAATCATTACCGGAAGTGTCGCACGGATGGGAAACCTGATCGATGATTTGCTGGCATTTTCCCGCCTGGGCAGGTTAAACAAAAACATGAATGTTTTCAGCATGCGGGGATTGTTCAATGAAGTATTCCAGATCCTGAAACTTTCTGAAGAAGATAAAAACCTGGAACTGATCATCGATGACCTGCCTGATGTGACTGCTGACCGGGAAATGATGAAGCATGTAGTGAATAACCTGCTTGGTAATGCGATCAAATTCACCTCTAAAAAAGCATATGCCAAGATCGAAGTGAGTGCCAGAGAAACCGAAGATGAATTCATTTTTGCTGTAAAAGACAACGGTGCCGGGTTCGATATGCGGTACATGTCCAATCTCTTCGGCATCTTCCAGCGCCTGCATTCCGATACGGACTTTCCGGGTACGGGAGTCGGGCTGGCCATTGTACAGCGCGTGATATTGAAGCACGGCGGAAGAGTTTGGGCGGAAGGTGAAGTGGGAAAAGGCGCTACGTTCTACTTTACGTTAAAGAAACATCCTTCATTCGAGACACAATCTAAAACTGAAACACATGAAAACGACTGAGTTTATTGATATCCTGTTTGTGGAAGACAGCGAATTGGACGCAGAATTGACACTGATTGCCCTGCGGGAGGAAAACCTGGCAAACAATGTGATCTGGCTGAAAGATGGCGCCCAGGCACTGGATTTCATTTTTGCAGAAGGTGAATATTCCCACCGCAACATTGAAACGCAGCCGAAACTCATCTTACTGGATCTGAAAATGCCGAAAGTGGGCGGAATTGAGGTTGTGCAACGCATTCGTTCGGATGAACGGACCAAGAGCATTCCGATTGTAATCATGACCTCATCCAAAGAAGAAAAGGATGTGCTGGACACCTACAAACTCGGAATCAACTCTTATATCGTTAAACCGGTAGATTTCGATAAATTTTCAAAAAGTGTCAAAGAAATCGGGTTTTACTGGTTGCTTATGAACCAGTCTCCCTTACCAGGTTAATCGGATTGTATGTTGAAACCATTGAAAATTCTCATTCTGGAAGACGAAGCGAGTGATGCCGAATTGGTGAAGTACCACGCTTCAACCCTGGATTATGCCTGCGAATTCAGGCATGCATTCTCAGAAGAGACCTTTTTACAAGCCCTGAACGAATTTGTTCCGGATATCGTTCTGTCGGATTATAAACTGAACGGATACGATGGAATGCGTGCGCTGGAGCGATGCAATGAACTCCTACCTTTCGTACCGTTTGTTCTGGTTACGGGAACACTCGGAGAAGAACTTGCTGTAAAAATCATCAAACAGGGAGCGAGTGATTTCCTGTTGAAAGGACATCTTTCCAACCTTCCCAAGACCATTGTACGCGTGCTTCGCGAAGCAGAAAAAAAACGGGAAGCTGCTAAATTGCAAGAGGAAAGGGATTTACTTTTCAGTCAGTCCATAGACCTGATCGGTATTGCCGGAACAGATGGATATTTTAAAACCATTAACCCGGCATTCGAACGGACATTGGGGTACAGCCTGGAAGAAATACTTACTACTCCTTACATCGAATTCATTCACCCGGAAGACCGTGAAAAGACCTTACAAAGTGTCGAAAACCTCCAAAATGCTTCTCAACCGGTTTCCATCGTCAATCGAAGCAAATGCAAGAACGGAGCATATGTTTGGCTGGAATGGCATTTGGTTATGCGGGCAGACCTGGTTTTTGCCAATGCCCGTGACATGACCGAGCGCATGCGTTCGGAACGGGAAATTCTAAAGCTGAACCAGGAACTGGAACAAAAAGTGGAGCAAAGAACACAGGAACTTTCGATTGTGAATGCTTCACTCCTGGAAAAGAACCGGGAAGTTACAGACAGTATTCACTATGCCAAACGGATACAGCGTGCCAAGATCCCACGAATAGAATACCTTCAGAACCGTCTTTCGGAATGTTTTGTATTCTTTCAACCGAAAGATATCGTGAGCGGAGATTTTTACTACTTCCATCAAACAGGAGAAACACTTTTTATTGCAGCAGCCGATTGCACGGGACACGGAGTTCCAGGAGCATTGCTAAGTATGATCGCCATGGAAAAACTGGAAGATGCTTTTAAAAACAGCTCTGATCCGGCGGAAGTTTTGAGTCTCTTAAACAGGAGCATCAAAGCAGCTTTCCAGCATAAAGAAGACCGGAAATCACTTCATGACGGACTGGACATTGCTCTCTGTGCGCTGAATACGACCACCGGATTTATGAAATTCGCAGGAGCAAACCGTCCTTTATGGATTATCCGGAGAGGAATGAACGATATTGAAGAATTCAAAGGAACGCGCAAAGCAATCGGTGGGATTACCCACGAGAATGATCCGTTCGAATGTCATGAAATACAATTAAAAAAGGGCGACACGTGTTACATGTTTTCGGATGGATATGCCGATACTTTCGGTGGTGAAAACGATAAAAAAATGATGACCCGGCGTTTTAAGGATATCCTGCTGGGTATCCAGGAATACACATTGGACCAGCATGAGCGATTGCTGGAAAAGCACCTGCACGAATGGAAAAAAGAGAACGGCCAGACAGATGATATCCTGGTTGTGGGATTCCGGTTTTAGAACTATTCCGCAAAATTACGAAACATCACGGTTATAGTTTGTAACTTTTTCTCACACAAAATTTAGGAATATAACTTTCAGCACTTCTTTTGTGCTTTATCAGACCGGAAAACCACATTTAACGTTTTCCCATTTGGCTCAGGATCAGGAATGAATTAACTTCCTCTCATTAACTATTATTCACTTTAGTATGAGAACAACACTATTTGCAGTTGCGCTACTTCTTGCGCCAATCTTTGGTAACTCCCAACGGATTCTGGAGGTCACAAACGGAAGCTGGTTCAATCAAAACCTGTCTGTGGAAACCTTCCAGGACTTTGTGATCAGCGGTTACACGGAAACCAACCCCGCAACCGGCTTTTTAACACCCACATTCAAAATTTCCAACATTGCGGGAGCACCTATGAACACCTATTATGTCGATTATCCTGATCCTGTTTATTTAATGGATTTCACCATCCGGGAAGCTACCAACACCATTATTCTTACCGGAATGACCGCGTCGCTTGCCAGTGGAACACCTTATAAGATGTTTGTTGCGGAAGTAGACTTTTTCACGGGAGCCCCGGTACAAAGTTCGCTGGAATATACGTTTAACGGAAACTCCATGGTTCCTCACCAGGTAATCTGCTCCGAATCTACCTCACAGGTAACAATCGTAGGAACGGAGATTGCGGGAACCATCACTTCCAGCAACTACGGTACGATCCCGAAATTCGGATTTGTACTTGGGCTGGATCTCAACAATTTCAATACGATCCTGTACAACCCGATCGAAATGGACCTTCCGGCTGTTAGTATCTGGGATTACGACATGCTGGAAAACATTACGGAAGTGCCGGGATCAGGTTATTTCATTTCCGGGTCTTGCAATGCCCCCACTTCCGCGGAGCAAAACCTCATTACGGTATGTACCGATTACGCCGGGAACGTAACCTTCTCGAATATCATTGACAACACGAATTCCCGTTTTTCAGGTTCTTCCGTTCTGTACAACCCGGTTTTGAACGTGGTTTACCTGCTGGCAAACAACAGTGTGATCCATCAGTTCAATGTTGCCATCTGTAACCCGTTTAACGGAGCATTCCTCACTCCGTGGACACGCCATCAATTGGCGGGATACCCGATCGGAAGCGGAGTTGACCAGAATGGTTTCCGTTTGCAGCAATCCAAAGCCAATATGATTGTGATCGGCGGATATTTGAGCGCTCCGTCTGGGGCATTGCCGCAATTGCTTACTCCTTTCCAGATTACGATGAAGGATAATCTGACTTTCCTGGGGGCCAAAATTTACCAATCCGGGAATAACTCACCGCTTGCACCGAGCTATTATGAAGAAAGTGGTAATTCGGTTTTCATCAATACACCGGACATGATCGTTTACAACCGTTTTTCGGACCGTACTTACCTGGTAAACCAAAACACAGTCAACGGAGGATTCGACCTGAATGTATCTTCCCTGCTGAAAATATCGAAATGTGAGAAATCGGTTCCTGTAAACACTGTTACAACCAACCCGGTTATTGTAGGAACAGGAAACTTCAATCCGCTTCCGATGTACCCGGCACCGTATCCTCCCAACCCGATCCCAAGACCTATCCAGGAAGTGATCCTGTGCCAGAGCATTGCACCTACGCTGGTTGCAAACGATCCGGGCGTGACCTTGTCTCCGAATCCGGCAAACGAGTTCTTACAAGTTACTTTGGATGAAGAAACGATCCAGGATGTATTGGTTTACGACCTGAAAGGAAACCTGGTACTTTCGCAAAAAGCTAGTGCAAGAACTGCTGAAACAATGAGCATTGCAATAAGCAAACTAGACCAGGGAGCTTACATCCTTGAAGTGACATCGAAAGAAGGAATTGTTCACCGCGAACGTTTCGTGAAGGAATAAGTTCTAAACTATTTACGTTTAAAAGGAGGTAATGAAAGTTATCTCCTTTTTTGCTATCGGAGAGCGGCTCAGCGCTGAAATAAATGGATCCAGATGATCCGGGACAGGCGGAAATTAAAAAAGCTCAACAAGATTATAATCACGGTGATCAGTATAAAGAAAACCCACAGCGGTACAAATGCAAAAAACGCTATGAAAACTGCTATCATTTCCGCTACCGTAAGCGCATAACTTACATACATAGCCCCCAGGAAATAACCCGGCTCTTTATCAAAAAGATAATTACAAACCGGACAACGTTCGTGCATTACAGGAGCTTTCAGTAAAAAAATAGTTCCCCGGTATTTAAAAATGGGCCCTTTTTCGCATTTGGGACATGTTCCTGCTATAATGGATGAAATTTTTGACATGGCTTACTATTTATTGAAAGGTACGCCGCCTAATCCTGCTTTAAAAATGGATATACTTATTTTGATCCAATAAATGTTAAGCCCTTTTTATAATAAAGTATATTGATTATAAAATAATCCAAATAAAATTAATTTTTAATCAATTGATTCTTTTACCTATTTTTGTTTCATGCAAGAACGTATCCAGGAAAAACTGAACATACTGGCAGATTCTGCCAAATACGATGTTTCGTGCTCTTCCAGCGGAAGTGACCGAAAGAATGAAAACAAAGGCCTTGGCAATGCCTCTGCATCGGGTATTTGCCATACGTATACGGAAGACGGGCGCTGCGTTTCCCTGTTGAAAATCCTGCTTACGAACCATTGCATTTTCGACTGTGCTTATTGTGTGTCCCGGAAAAGCAATGATGTAAAACGCGCGGCTTTCACCGTTCAGGAGGTCGTTGACCTGACCATCGGGTTTTATCGCCGGAACTACATAGAAGGATTGTTTCTCAGTTCCGGGATTTTCAAAGACGCAGATACGACCATGGAACGCCTGGTGCGTGTTGCCAAAAAACTGAGGCTTGAACACGGCTTCAACGGCTATATTCACCTGAAGACAATTCCCGGTGCCAGTAATGAACTCATGCATGAAGCCGGCTTGTATGCCGACCGGTTGAGCGTGAATATCGAACTTCCGACCGAGCGAGGTTTAAAACTATTGGCTCCCGACAAGACATTCGAAACCATGGAGAAACCGATGGGATTCATTTCAGAAACCTTGACCGCACTGAACGACACCCGGAAACTCATAGTGAGTACACCGAAATTTGCCCCCGCCGGACAAAGTACGCAGGTTATTATTGGCGCCACGGATGAATCGGACCGGGAAATTATCCAGACAGCGGACCGTTTTTACCGCGGATTCAACTTAAAGCGCGTGTATTATTCCGGGTATGTTCCCGTATTATCAGATGATCGTTTGCCTTCTTTGTCGATGCAGGTTCCTTTGCTTCGCGAAAACCGCCTGTACCAGGCAGATTGGCTGATGCGTTTTTACGGGTTCGGGGCACACGAGATTTTAGACGACTCGAATCCGAACCTCGACCTGGAGATTGACCCGAAATTCGGATGGGCACTGCGCAACCTGCATCTCTTTCCGCTGGATATCAACAAAGCTGACCTGGAATTGATTCTTCGCGTTCCGGGAATCGGAGTCCGATCCGCACAAAAGATCGTGGCCGCACGAAAATTCGGAAACCTGGGTTGGGAAAATCTCCGCAAGCTGGGTATTTCTTTGAACCGTGCGCGTTATTTCATTGTTTGCAAAGACCGTGCGCTGGAAACAAAAGACTATTCGGCGGAAACACTGCGGCATTTGGTATTAGCTACCGCAAATTCCAAATTCAGTCAACTACACGGAACACAAACGTCGCTTTTCGGATGATCTGGCTGGTATACGACGGTAGTTTTGAAGGATTACTGACTACCGTTTTTGAAGTGTATGAATACAAATGGCCGGAAATCCACATTCGTAAAGAAGGAATGGCCGTTCCTCCACTTTTTGCAGAGATACGCCATGTTGTAACGGATGACGAAAAAGCAAAGCGGGTCTGGAAAAAATTGATCGGTCTATTCGGGCCGTCGGGAGTACGCACTTTGTGGATCTCCTGGCTCAGCGAACTGGAAACTATTGAGGAAACCATTCTCGAAGTAATCCGGTATGGACTCAAATTGCAGCAGCATGTATTGAATGACTTCGGGAACCTGCATGTGTTGCAATTGCAGCAAGCAGTCAAATCAGTTGGCCGTGAAAAGCACCGCATGGAGGCTTTTGTGCGTTTCCAGCTCACCAAAGACGCCATTTATTTCTCGGTCATTGAGCCGGATTTCAATGTGCTTCCACTCATTTTATCACATTTCCGGGACCGCTATGCCGACCAAAAATGGTTTATTTACGATTCGCGCAGGGCTTACGGCATTTACTACGACCTGGAAAGAGCCGAATTGGTGGATTTCATTCCGAATGCATTGCTCTCGCCAAATGGACTTTCAAGCGAAGCTTTCAGTGAGAATGAAATGCTTTTTCAGAAACTGTGGAAGGATTATTTCAAAAGCACGAATATTGTTGGGCGTAAGAATATCCAATTACACGTGCAGCATGTCCCGAAACGGTATTGGAAGTATTTGGTGGAGAAGCGTTTATGACAGAATGAAAATGAGAGTGAGAACTTAACAAAAAACTATCAACTCTGCTGAAAGAATGAAGTTGACAATGTTCCAACAACCGTTATGGCTTATTGGAGGTTCGTTTTCCAAATTAATTCGCCCGTGTCAGAAATACTTTCACGAACCCCCAAAGTGCGGCTGCTCCAAAAATGCCACACCCGATTGCACCGCCTTTCAAACCACTGTCGGCTATTACTTCATAGGATCCTCCTATTGACGTTTCTCTTACATAATAACTCTGCGTCTGCACCCCGAAAGCAACACATCCGATAAAACCGGCTATTGCCAGGAAAAGGAATACTATCATAACTACTGCTGCAGGTTTTGCATTTGATTCTTGAGTCATGGTTAAATGTTTAGATCCTAAATATAAAATTTCCGTAGATTTATTCTATTCATTACCGGTTTTATTCCAGACAAATTCCCCGAACTCTTCCCCTACTTCCTGCACATATTCCTTTCCTTCAACAGAATGGATCATATACTCCGGAATATCACCGATCCCATATTTTCCGGCAAGAATTCCCGTGCAGATGGAAGCCAGCGAATCCACATCTCCGCCTATATTGACGGAATATTTGAGTGCTTCGAAAGATGTTTTGGCATGTTTAAGCACATAAAGGACACAAACGGCTGTTTGCATCGCGTTGGAAGGCAAGCCGCAGATTCCCGGCAAAAATTGGTCTTCCCGGATGGGTTGCGGGCCACACAAAATTTCGTAATCCCCTTCCTGCAGGTTTTCCGGGCCAGGAAGCTGATCAGCCTTTTTCAGTAACGCTATTGTTTCCGGCTCGTTTATAAACTGCAGACAATATGCAATCAATTGTTCCGGCTGAATGTCCTTTAGCAGGAATCCCTGCGCAGCACGAGCCACCAAAATACTTGATGCAACTGCCAACGGATGCGGGTGGGTACAATTCGCATTGATTGCTGCATACAGATCGATCCGGTCTTCCGGAGCAAAAGCCAGTGGGATGGCGCGCATGGGTGGCGCATTTCCCGGGTATTTCTTGTCTTTTTGGAACGATTTGATTTCTTCAATGCTTTTTTCACCACTGAAATACCAGCGCATGGCACCGTGTCCGTTTCGTTTGTATCCTCTTTTCAGGAACGTAAGATTGTATTCTTCGGAAAAGAAATTAACCAATAAATCCTCCGTAAACGGTTGCTCCGACATCATGGCTTTTGCCACCGCAATGGTCATTTCTGCATCGTCCGTGTAGTCCCACGCTTTGTAATCCCGGGTGAAAAGTTCGATCTTATCGGAACGGATATCCATTCGTTTGTTGACAAACTCCGTGAAATCAACGTGTTCCCGGATCCAGTTGCGATCCTGGAATTCCAGTCCGGCACCGTAAGCGTCGCCGATAGCCACTCCGAGGAAAAGATCTTTGAAATTTACCTGCATAGTCTCAAAAATAAAAAGAATACAGGCATACATCCTCTTGTTTTCCGGAATAAATGAATCGTGACTTTCCCATTTTCAACTATTTTTACTAGTATTGAGCAATCCTGAAAAATCAGTTGGCTTACTGAACAACGCATAATTGAACAATTCAATGCATACCATTTTACCTTTTTTGCTGGCCATGGTCGCAGTGATCGTATTGCTGAACATGTGGGCGAACAAACTGAAAATCGCATATCCTATTTTACTGGTAATCGGTGGGTTACTGATTAGCTTCATTCCCGGACTGCCGACCGTAAAGATTGATCCGGACCTGATCTTTTTCATTTTTCTTCCTCCGCTATTGTTTGAGGCTTCCTGGTCGGTTTCCTTCAAGGAAATGCGGAAATGGTGGCGCATCATCGGAAGTTTTGCTTTCCTGGTGGTATTTTTCACGGCCTTGTCCGTTGCGGTTGTCACCAATCATTTCATTCCCGGGTTCTCTATCGCTTTGGGATTTTTGCTGGGCGGAATCGTTTCACCACCCGATGCAGTGAGTACAGGAGCCATTACCAAATTTGTCAAAATTCCCAAATCAACTTCCGCTATCCTGGAAGGAGAAAGCTTATTGAACGACGCTTCTTCGTTGATTATTTTCCGTTTCGCACTCGTAGCAATAGGATCCGGGCAATTTATCTGGCACCAAGCCGCATTGAGCTTTTTATGGATGATCATCGGAGGAACCGCAGTTGGGCTGATTGTAGCGTGGCTGTTTGTCCGGGCACACAAACTCTTACCTACGGATGCTTCATCGGACATTGCCCTGACGCTGATCGAACCGTATTTCATGTACTGGATTGCCGAACAACTGGAATGTTCGGGCGTATTGGCAGTTGTCAGCGGCGGATTGTATATGTCGGCCAGGCAATTGGTGTTTCTCAACAGTTCCAGCCGGATCCAGGGGTTCAGTTTTTGGGAAAGCTTTATTTTCATCCTCAACGGGATCGTCTTCCTGATCATCGGATTGGAACTACCGGAAATTGTGGACGGTTTGAAGGTAGAAGGAACTTCATTCGGCACTGCAATCGGCTACGGAGTTTTGGTTACTGCGGTACTGATCCTTTCCCGGATGATCAGTTCTTATGCGGCAATGGTTTCTACCATGATCTTTCGTCCGAGTGTGGCTCCCGGGCGGGGTTCTATGCGAAACAGGCTCTTACTTCCGCTCATGCTTGGCTGGACAGGAATGCGCGGAGTGGTTTCACTGGCTGCCGCTTTGGCCATTCCCATTACCCTGAACGGAGAACCTTTTCCGCACCGGAACCTTATCCTGTTCATTACTTTCGTAGCTATCCTGCTCACTTTGGTTATTCAGGGACTCACACTTCCCTATCTCATCAACCGCTGGCATTTATTCGATTCTTTTATCAACGAAGAAGCCGAGGAAGCAACCCGCAGGGAAATGAAACGCGGATTGAAACAACATGTATTTGAATTCCTGAAAAAGAAACAGGAAACCGAACTGAAAGATCATGCGGGATTAGAACTGTTCATGCGCCATTGGGAAGAAAAGTCGAAGGCCTCTGATGACAGCTGGATGAATGAACAAACAAAAGCTATTTTTATCGAAATGCTGGAAGTGCAGCGGGCATACCTGACGGAACTCAATAAAGACCCGAAGATCAACGAAGAAATAATCCGTACGCAGTTGTACCAGATTGATCTGGAAGAAGAACGGATAAAAAGCATTTAAGGACAACCGGAAAATGGGATATCCTATTTTTATGAAATCGTGATATCACGATTTTACAATTCCCGATCAAACAGTAGAAAAAACGATTAACATTCACAGAAATTCATCCCATGAAAATTGCATTTACAGGAGCTCACCGCGTAGGAAAAACCACGCTTGCCGAAAAAATCCATGCCTTAGCGCCGGAATTCCTTTTCATCCCCGAACCTTACCGGGAACTGCTGGAAGAAGGACATTTATTTTCCGAAACGCCAAGCACTGAAGATTTTTCCATGCAACTGGATCGTGCCCTGGAAAATGTAGAAATCGATGAACTGGACGTATTATTTGACCGTTCTCCGCTCGATCTGCTTGCCTATATCCACATCATTGGCGGAGCGGAAGCTTCCCGGAAATACTACTTGCAAGTCAAGGAAACAATGGACGAAATTGACCTGCTGGTATTTGTTCCGGTTGAAAAACACGATGTGATCGGTTGCCCGGAATCCGAATTCCCGAAATTGCGCAGGCAAGTCAACGAATTGCTGGAAGAATGGATCGATGCCTTTGACCTGGATACGATCACTGTGAGCGGAACCTTAGCTGAGCGGGAGAAGCAAGTCATTGAAGCAATCCTTCGTTTCGATTAAACTTTCAGAGAGCAACCGGGTCTAAGGAGTTATGAGCGAAAATGAAAAACCCGAATTCTGGGAATCCAGCTTCCGTGACAAGCAGGAAATGTGGGGAATCAACCCTTCCAAATCTGCTATTGTCACCAAAGACCTTTTCCGGGAGCGATCCGTTAAGAATGTGCTTATCCCCGGAATCGGTTACGGGCGAAATGCGCAAATATTCCGGGAAAACGGGATGGAAGTAACCGGAATTGAAATTGCCGAAACGGCTATCCGATTGCTCCGAAAACATTACGGCGAAGAAATGACGGTTTACCACGGCTCCGTCACAGACATGCCTTTCGACCAAAAACTTTATGAGGGGATTTTCTGTTATGCATTGATCCACCTGCTGGACGAAAACGAACGCAGAAAACTCATTGAAGACTGTTATAACCAACTCTCCGAAAACGGCTGTATGGTTTTCACCGTTATTTCCAAAAAAGCACCCACTTACGGAACCGGCACACCCATCGGGAAAGACCGTTTCCAGCAATTCGGCGGCGTAAACATGTTCTTCTACGACGAAGATGCGATCCGGGAAGAATTCGGTGCATCCGGTTTGGCAGAAATCCGGGAGATCGAGGAGAATTTTCCGTTCTTTTTGATTATTTGCGAGAAGAAGAAGTAACAGCAACTTATTTAAACCGCACTGCATCCCCTTTAAAAGGCTGAGAAATCCAGTTTTCCACGATCGCATTGAACAATTCCGGGTTAAGGGTCGGCATGCGGTGCACTTCTCCGGGAGAAATATTCAGATTGGCAAAGCGCAGGTTGATGTAGATCCAAAAAGTATGCTCTTCCCGGATGACGTCGCGGTCGCCGGAAGTAATGAGCACCGGAATAGCAATTTTCTTCAGGTCTTCGGCACTGATGTGCGGCTGGAATTCCATCATACGGTTTTTCTGCTGTTCGAGCTTCCAGTTTTTGGTCGTATCCCCTTTCGCCAGCATGGTTTCAGCTTCTACGCGTTTATCGTGGATTTCTTTCGCGGATTGGACATACAAGCCGTCCGGTTCTGCATTAGCCGAATGTGACACCAATTGCTTCAGGTTTTCCGGGTAATGGATTGCCATCAGCAAGCCGATAATTCCACCGTCGCTTTTCCCGATGACAGTCACGTCCTTCAACTTCAATTCCCGGATCAAAACAGACAAATCATTTGCCTGCTGCAGATAAGTCAGTGAATCGGTCCCCAATTCGGAGTTTCCGCGACCACGGCAATCAACCGCGATAACCTGGTATTTCTTCGAAAAATGGGTAATCTGCGGTGTCCAGCCTTTGATCCCGGTGCTGTTTCCATGAATCAGTAAAATGGGGGCTCCTGTTCCGTAAACTTCATAGTACAAATTCACCCCGTTGATCTTCAGGTATTTTCCCACCTCTTTGTTGGAACCATAAGGAATGGCGTTTTGGGAAAACCCGGCAATAGAACATGCCATCAGCACAACCAGCAAAAGGAATCGGTTCATGAGAAAGTGAATTTGAATGAGTTAAAAATAAGTATTCAGGTTCAATTGCTTTCTTTTTCAAGCTTTTAATTCAAATTACATTAATTTTGAACTATGAATATCTATTCTGCACTACAGATTGGCAGTTTCCACTCAAATCATTGCGAAGATTTTACAACTATATCAGAACTAGACTCCGGAAAAAAACTTATTGCTGTTATGGACGGCTGCACCATGGGAGAAGATTCGGTATTTGCATCCATTCTTGTTGGAAAGATCCTGAAAAAAATTAGCAAAAAATACTATTACCGGCATTTTAGAGACACAGGGAGAGATCAAGATCTGAAAACTTACCTGAAAGAAATTCTGAGGGAATTGGTTACTGAACTCAAACAGGTTAAAAACCAACTCGGACTCGAAACTATTGAACTTTTAACAACCCTTGTTCTTGGGATTATTGACGAAAACACCTTTGATGCTGAAATAGTTGTTATTGGTGACGGGTTAATTTGCGTGGATGGACATTACACTGAATTTGAACAAGACGACAGACCTGATTATTTGGCTTACCATTTGAGCAAAAATTTCGAAAGTTGGTTTGATGATCAAGAGCAGTTTCTTTCCGTTCATGCATTCTCCAACCTGGCAATTTGTACCGATGGAATTTACACCTTCAAAAACTTTGGAAATTCAAAGAATCAAAAAGATGAAGAAACATTCAAAACATTTCTTTTAGAAGACATCGAGGGCTGTGAGCAGGAAAATTTTCTGGCTAACAAATTGCTTTTCATACGTGACGAATGGAAACATTCTCCGAGTGATGATCTGGCACTTATACGAATAATTCGATCTTAGAATAAGCTTCCTTAATCTTAACTCATTATTTTAGCTTTCATGAACGCTAAAGAATTGCTCCGGGACTACCTTTCGAAAACAGTGACTCTTTCCGAAGAGCAGTTTGACTATGTATTCGCCCATTTCGAAGAACAGCAATTCACCAAAGGGCAAACACTCATTTCTGCCGGCGATAAAGTGAACCGGGAATACTTTGTAGTGGAAGGCTGTCTGAAGTCTTTTTACATCAACGACGAGGTAAAACTATTTATCCTGCAATTTTCCATGCCGAATTGGTGGGCTTCCGATTTCGAAGCATTGTACAGTGGTGAAAAAGCCCGGATCCATGTCGACTGTATAACGGATGCAACCGTTCTGGCACTTTCGAATGAAAACCGGGAGAAATTGTGCCGCGAAATCCATGAAATGGAATATTTCTTTCGATGGCGGACCAATAAAGGATATGTTGCGACCCAAAAGCGCCTGCTTTCTTTTATGAACAACAATGCCAAACAGCGCTACGAAGAATTGCTGGCCCTATATCCGCAACTCTACAATCTCGTTCCGAAACATTTGATTGCTGCTTACCTGGGCGTTTCACGAGAGACTTTGAGCCGTCTATAGTTCGAAATAATACTCCTTCTCTTTCTGTCTCTCATTCTCTTTCTGTCTCTCATTCTCATTCTGTTCATTCTAATTCTGTTTCTCAATCTCATTATGTGACTTACATCACGTAATCCTTCTTTTTTTCCGCCTCAACTTTGTGTCATTCATATTAAAGATTCAAAAACATGAAAACACAATTTGAGATCAACAAGGCAAAAAGCAAAGTAGCCTGGACAGGCAGAAAAGTAACAGGTGCTCACAACGGAACTATCGACTTCAAAGCCGGTCACATTCAATTCAACGAAAACGTGCTAAGCGGTGGAAACTTCGTGATTGATACCACATCCATCAAAATCCTGGACATTACAGATCGGGCCACAAATGCGCAATTCGCAGGCCATTTGGCTTCGGATGATTTCTTTAGTTCCGAACAATTTCCGGAAGCAAGTATGGAAATCGTACATGCAGAACCGCGCGAAAACGGATCTTATCACATCAACGGCGATCTGACTATCAAAGGAATTACGCATCCGGTTGAATTCGACATGCAGGTTAATCAAACAGATAACTTAGTAACAGCATCCGGGAAAATAACCATCGACCGGACGAAATACGGTATCCGGTTCCGCTCCGGGAACTTCTTCACAAACCTCGGGGACACACTCATTTACAACCATTTCGATTTAGACTTCACCTTCACAGCTGAGGCTTAAACTTTTTCAATTATGCCAGTCATCAACATAGAACTAACGCGCGAAGGCGTTACACGCGAGCAAAAACAGCAGCTTATCAAACAATTGACGGATGTAGTTACAACTGTCTTGAATAAAGATCCGCAGCTCACACAGGTGGTAATCCGGGAAATCGATACCGACAATTGGGGAGTTGGAGGAGAACAAGTCTCCGTACTCAGGGAACAGGGAATTACCGCAGATAAAAAATGAAATTATTCACCATCGCATGGATACTGTGTATTGTTCACGGTATCCACGCACAAAAACGGAATGTCATGGAAACAAAAACAACCAAAGAGGAAGCCATTAAAGCCGTCCTTCAGGACTATTTAGAAGGAATCAGAACCGGAGACACCACACTTTTGGGACAAACGTTTCATCCGGATGCATTATGCATTGCTTTTCGGAGACATCAACGGAACTCCCTACGCTAAAACCCGGAATGAATATCTAAGTGGCGTCGCAAACCGGGTAAGTCCGGAAGAATCGGGGCTGCCATTCGGAAGGCGAAATTCTTGCTATTGATGTGATCAATTCCATCGCAACGGCAAAACTGCATGTCCGGATGTATACATTCAATTACTACAATTTCATTACGCTTCACGAAACGGACGGTAATTGGCTGATTGTGAATAAAACACTGACAAACGTTATCGATTAATTCCTTAAATTCAATCATTATGTGGAACAAGACAAAAGCAACGGAACTCCTGGAAATCGATTATCCCATTTTACAAGGGCCTTTTGGCGGCGGATTATCAACTCCCGAACTTGTAGCAACTGTTTCAAACCGGGGTGGTTTGGGCGGATATGGAGCTTACAGCATTTCACCGCAGGAAATTTACGAGGTCGACCGGCAAATCAAATCGCTGACCGGTAAACCGTATAATCTCAACTTGTGGGTTTCCGATACGGATGCACCCAACGGAACAGTCAGCGACAAACAATATGAACGCACGAAAACCTTCTTCAAACCTTATTTCGATAAGTTAGGAGTAGACCTTCCTGCCAAACCGGATTTCAAAACGCGGTTTGAAAACCAGTTCCAGGTGATTCTGGACATCAAACCTAAGGTATTCAGTTTCGTTTTCGGAATTCCTTCTGCAGACATGCTGGAAGAAGCCCGCAAACGCGGAATCCTGCTCGTCGGCAATGCAACTACGTTGGATGAGGCCATTGCTTTGGAAGCTGCAGGTGTGGACGCGATCGTTGCATCCGGCTTCGAAGCAGGCGGACATCGCCCTTCCTTTTTGGAACCGGCCGAATTATCGATTACCGGGAGTTTTGTTCTGACGCAATTGGTCCGCGAAAAGGTGAAAGTGCCTCTTATTACAGCCGGAGGAATTGCAAACGGAAAGGGAATTGCCGCAGCTTTTGCTTTAGGAGCAGATGCTGTGCAAATCGGTACAGCTTTTTTGGCAACGGAAGAATCCGGTGCTTTGCCGGAACACCGGGAAGCCCTGTTTTCGGATGCTGCGAAAAAAACCATATTGACACGTGCTTATACCGGACGCCTGGGTAGAGGAATTACTACGCAACTCGCAAAAGAAGTCCACGGGAAAGAACACGAACTCCTTCCCTTCCCGCTTCAAACTACTTTGATGTCTTCCCTGCGAAAAGCTGCTTTGGCACAGAACAAACACGATTTGGTCTTATTCTGGAGTGGTCAGATCGCCCCTGTTTTGAAATACCGGAAGGCCTCCGAATTGATGGAAGCTTTGATTGAGGAAACAGGGAAATTGACCTAAAAACATTTAATTCATCCAAAAAAACAATTACTTCACATGAAAAACGAACTTCCGAAAGATATCCTAAGTAAAGTCGCGGAATTATTTCCGGCTGAGCCTGACAGGAATGAAATTATCCGGTTGATTGAAGAGATTTATACCCACGATTGGGGAGTTGGGAAAGACCAGCTGGTTCGGGCATTGCTTATGCTTTCAAAGGGAAAGGTGGATGAATTCAAAAAACATAGTACAAACATTGTAGATCCGCGCGACACTATTACGGATGCAACTCCATTTATTCGTGACGATGAAGCGGATGACGAATTTCCGCCGGATATAAGGGAAAAAGTGTTGGAACTATTTCCTGCTGAAACCGACAGGGATGAACTATTCTTGTTGATTGAAGACATTTACACCCACGATTGGGGTGTAGGGAAAGATCAACTGGTACGCGCATTATTAGTTCTTTCCGAAGGGAACGCTAATTCCTTTAAAGATCGCAGTAAAAATATGGAACCAAGAGACCTCATTATGGAAGCCGAAGCAATGCTTGGAAACCCGGGACATTATTTCCTGGAACCATTTGATTGAACACGATTTTATGGAATTTTTCGCCCTTGTTCATCTGTAAGAGAAATTGTACGTATGAAATCACTTTTCTACACTTTTCTGTTTTTATTCCCGGCAGTACCAGCCCTTGCTCAAACTCCTGTTGCGGATTCTTTGATTGTCAGAGGTGAAACTATTTATTACATTGATGGAGTGAAGGTTCGCAAATCTGCTCAATTGACCGGTACCATTGTAAAGGAAGAAGACATCACGGTAATTATTGGCGGCCTTCCAGTAAATTACGGAGACATAGGTTCTTCCATTATCCGGATTGCAAACACAAAAATTCCTCCGCGCAAACCAACCGTTCCAGACAAGGAGCAAAAAATGGCAACGGAGTAAAATAAGTTTCGCAGCCATGCAACCAAGACGTCCATTATTCCATCTCCATTCTGTAAATACTAAAAAGAATTTATAAAGCATGCTCCCAAATATTACACTTACTGCCGACCAGCAAAAAGAGATCCACCAAAAACTAAAATCTTTTTTCCAGGATACGAAACTGGATTTCATGGAACAACTGAAAGCATACTACGATTACCAGGTAGAATTGGTGAAAACACACGGTCGCGAAGGTTTGATGGTGTTCCTGGACACAGAAACACAAGTGTATGTCGACGGGATAAACAACCGCAGTCTGGAGATCATGCATTATTCGGAAGTTCCGGAAAGTTGTCCGTGGCATGATTTGCATTTGTTACCACAAGACGAAGCCATTAGCAAGGTTTGGGAGAATTTCCCCATCAGCTTCGTAGATTCACTGGTGAAATACACCCTGGAGCTCTTTGCTATTTTTGAGGAAGGAAAATGGTATCTGGCTTATGCTTACCAGGTAAAGGATTACGCAGACAATATTTTTTACGAATTCCTGGGAGGAAGAGAACCGAACCCGGACGCAAAATTACCCGGAGACCTTGTAAAAGCAGGGTGGAAAATGCCTGCCGACCTGAAAGCATTGTATTCCGTCCATGCAAACTTCGGAGATTTAAAAAGCGCTTTGAGAGATGACCGATCGCATTGTATCTGTGCAGCGGAAAAACTGGAAACATCCCTGACTTTCCTGGAAGAACACGTGGAGGAATGGGAAGCAGATTACAGCTTTTTCGACTTATTGCCTTTCTGGGAAGACGGTGCAGGAAATTGCCAGAACTTTTACAAAAAAGAACCGATAGGCAATTCGTATGAAACCGTAGATTGGGATCATGAAACCAAAGAAATTTCCGGTTACAGCAGGTTAGCGAAATTCATCGATTATCATGACGGGCAGAAATTGCGCGGAGAGTATTAAGCAATTGAAAATGTAAAATTGACCTTAAAGAAAATTCATTCAATTTTACCATGCTGCATTTTCATTACAACTACTTGGATTCAATCCCCAACACTTCAAGTACCCGGATTTTTTAATGACCAGAAAACTATCATCTTTCTATAAGGATGATTCTCAAGGCGAAAGCGAGTACCAAGCTAATGCTTTGAACTAAAAATTAAGTACTGAAAATCAATTAGTTATCAAACAAGGGGAAACCCCCGATTTTCATTTTTTTCTTTTAAGAGGAAGGAAAACCAAATTAAAAGCCCTAGATTCGCAGCGAATTTTTAAATCACTATTTATGATAAAAAGTCTACACTTAATTTTTCTTGCGTTTACACTTTTGGGATTTAAAGCTTATGCCCAGCCCTGTTCGACCATCATTATGGCCACAGATTCATTGGTATGTTCCGGAGACAACATTACACTGAATGCTTTTGCGAACGGACCGGATGTGCAGATCATGGCTTCCAATACAGCAGGAAACAATCACCGTGGTAACATGTTCGACATCGTTGCTACCAACCCGGTAACAATTCTGTCATTTGATGCTTCTCCGATGGGAAATACAACCATCGAAATCTATTACAAAGTAGGTACCTGGAACGGATTTGCAAATACTCCTTCTGCCTGGACATTCATCGGCTCAGCACCAGTCCCTTACACAGGCGGGTTCTCAGCCGTACCGGTAGACGTAAATGTCACGATCCCGGCAGGACAAACGTATGCATTCTACATTACATCGAACACATCTGCAGTAAGCTTAAACTATTCAAACGGTACAGCTGTAGGAAACGTTTACAGCGCCGATGCAAACATTACTTTCCTCGAAGGTGGTGGTATGGAATATCCGTTTACAGCGAATACAGGCGCTGTTTACCAGCCGCGTGTTTGGAACGGAAATATTCACTATGCACTGGCGAATCAACCGGGATCTATCCTTACCTGGGGAACCGGTGAAACAACTCCATCTCTTGCAGTAACGCCAACTACAACAACAACTTATACCGCATCGGCAAACGTTCCGGGATGTGCTCAATCATTCGACACACTGGAAATTGTTGTTTCCATTCCTGTGGTAACAGCGCACGGGCCTATGACTGCATGTGCTGAAGACAGTGTGGCACTTTATGGTCAGGGAGCTGCAAGCTATACCTGGACAAATGGTGTAACAAACAACGTCTTTTTCGAAGCTATGACAACCAACACATATGTCGTAACCGGTACCGATTCAATCGGGTGTACGGATACAGATACGCTAATAATGACGGTACACCAGCTTCCGAATGTGAATGCAGGAGCAGATTTCGGTGTATGTGAAGGAACGAATATCACGTTATCCGGACAGGGCGCAGATACTTATACCTGGAATAACGGTGTGATCAATAATATGCCGTTCGAACTGACTAGCACCACGACTTACACCGTAACCGGAACAGACACCAACGGATGTGTTAAAAGCGATGCAATCACAGTAACATTCAATCCGAATCCGGTTGTTTCTGCAGGGCCTGACCTGGATCTTTGCCAGGGAATCGAACACACTTTGACGGGAACAGGAGCTCAAACTTATACCTGGACAAACGGAGCAACGAACGGTATGCCTTTCATTCCGATTAACGGAATTTATACCGTAACGGGAACAGATGCAAACGGTTGTACCGGAACAGATGATATGCGAATTACCCTTCACAATGTAATGGCTTCGGTTTTTGCTTCCGGAGGAACATTGACTGCCGGAACATTGATCGATATGACCGCTCAGTGGGTAAACTGTTCGGATATGTCAGTAATCCCGGGTGAGACAGATGTTGTATTCAACCCTGATCTAAACGGTAGCTATGCGATTATCGTTGTGGACAATGTTTACGGTTGCCGCGATACTTCAAACTGTGTTTCAGTAGATTTTACAGGACTGGAGGAAACAGCAGCAGCAGAATTAAGCGTTTACCCGGTTCCGACAAACGGTAAATTGACCGTAGCTTCTTCAGGAGCAGTAATCGAACGCCTGGAACTGATCGACTTGCTTGGCAAGGTTTTGGAAACTGCCGAACCGAATACACTTCAAACGGAATTGGAGCTTTCAGGTTATGAATCGAACACTTTCTTCTTACGCATTTACCGTGCAGGTCAGATGAACCTGGTGAAAATCGTGAAGAACTGATAAGATATACGTTCAGTTGGCAGGCTTCATAACTGTCAACACCCAGCAAATCCCGGTAAAACAGATAAGTTTACCGGGATTTGTTTTTTTAGCGCATCGCCACTCGTTATCAACAGATTTTAACGAATTTTAAGGTTTACGTTCGTTTCGAAAATCGATTTAATGACGTACCTTTATTCGTTCGAAAGTACAAGCTTTATCTGATTCATTTCATTGACCGAATATTTCATCCGACTCACGGTCAATCACAACTAAAAACAAACAACAATATGCGCAAAGGATTTGTATTTACGCCCTATTCCGCTCCCGAGCTTTCTCCGTTCGACAGGCTCTTCGAGATTTTCAAGGAGCTCATTACACACACTTCCGGAGATTTTGACGAAGCCATTGACTGGCTTCGCGTCCTGGACAAGGAGTACGAACTAACTACACCGGATTACACCATCGATGATTTCGTGGAAGATTTACGGAAAAAGAATTACATCCGGGATAAAAGCGGTGAAAACGGAAGCGGAGGAGCAGAAATTACTGCAAAAATGGAACGGGCGATCCGTCAGCATGCACTGGAACAGATTTTCGGGAATCTGAAAAAAAGCGGAGTCGGGAACCACCGCACAAAGCATAGCGGAACCGGTGACGAGCAAACCGGCGATTACCGGCAGTTTAACTTCGGCGACGGGTTGGAAAAAATCTCTATGACCGAAAGTCTTCGGAATGCACAGATCAACAATGGAATGGGTGAATTCCAGTTGCACGAGCGCGATCTGGTGGTCGAAGAAAGTTTCTACAAAGCCCAGATGAGTACTGTTTTGATGATCGACATCAGCCACAGTATGATCCTGTATGGTGAAGACCGCATTACTCCGGCGAAAAAGGTAGCAATGGCTTTGGCCGAACTGATCAAAACCCGTTACCCGAAAGATACACTGGACATCCTGGTTTTCGGCGACGATGCCTGGGCCATTGAAGCAAAAGATCTTCCGTACCTCGAAGTTGGCCCGTATCACACCAACACGGTTGCAGGGCTCGAACTGGCGATGGATTTACTGCGCCGGAAACGGAATACCAACAAACAGATCTTCATGATCACGGACGGAAAACCAAGCTGCGTCATTGAACCGGACGGTTCGTATTACATGAATTCCGTAGGTTTGGATAAGTACATTGTTGACAAGTGTTACACAACGGCACAGCAAGCACGCAAACTTCATATCCCGATCACGACTTTCATGATCGCGCAAGACCCGTATTTACAGCAATTCATTCAAAATTTCACCGCTGCAAACCAGGGAAAAGCGTTCTACACCGGAATCCAGGGACTGGGACAAATGATCTTTGAGGATTACCAGACAAACAGAATTAAACGGATAAGAGGATAAAGAAAGATCAAAAAGTTCAAATTTTCTTCGCTCTACGAACTTCGAAGGTTCAAAGAGTTTAATCATTCAATTTGAACATTTGAATAAAATAAATTACACAGACAAAACGTATGAAATCAATCAAAACATTGGGCGAATTAAAAGCCTCAGGATACCAGACAAAGAGCGTTAAAGAAGAATTGCGATCGAATTTAATGGAAGCCCTCAAATCGGGAAAGCAAGCCTTTGAAGGAATTCACGGCTATGAAAACACGGTTATTCCGGAATTGGAACGCGCCATTTTAGCCAAACACAACATCAATTTACTGGGATTGCGCGGGCAGGCCAAAACGCGTTTGGCGCGCCTGATGGTGAACCTGTTGGACGAATGGATGCCGATTGTTCAGGGTTCGGAAGTCAATGACGATCCGTTTGCCCCGCTTTCACGCTATGCGAAGGACCTGATTGCTGAAAAAGGCGACGAAACACCAATTGCATGGGTTCACCGGGAAGAGCGCTTTGCTGAAAAGCTGGCCACTCCGGATGTAACCATTGCCGACCTCATCGGTGATGTGGACCCTATCAAGGCAGCAAACATGAAATTGTCTTACGCTGATGAGCGTGTGATCCATTTCGGGATGATACCGCGTGCCAACCGCTGTATTTTTGTGATTAACGAATTACCGGATTTGCAGGCGCGTATCCAGGTGGCACTTTTCAATATTCTGCAGGAAGGCGATATCCAGATCCGTGGTTTCCAATTGCGTTTCCCGCTGGACATTCAATTTGTGTTCACGGCAAACCCGGAAGATTATACCAATCGCGGAAGTATTGTAACGCCGTTGAAAGACCGTATCGGTTCACAAATCCTGACCCATTACCCGGAAACAATCCAGGTTGCGCGTACCATTACCGAACAGGAAGCGAAACTGGAAGGCGATCAAAAAGAAAATATTACCGTACCGGGATTGGCAATGGACCTGATCGAACAAATTGGTTTCGAAGCTCGCAACAGCGAATACATCGACGTGAAAAGTGGTGTGAGTGCACGGATGAGTATTTCAGCTTTTGAAAACCTGGTGAGTGCTGCAGAATTGCGCGGATTAAAAAGCAAAAGCCCTAAAACCAGCGTTCGACTGGCAGATTTCCAAGGAATTATTCCGGCCTTAACCGGGAAAATGGAATTGGTTTACGAAGGTGAGCAGGAAGGAAGTACCTATGTTGCCGAACAATTGATCGGAAGAGCGGTGAAAACCTTGTTTGAAAGCTATTTCCCGAAAGTTGAGAAACTGGAAAAACCGGGAGAAAGCGGTCCTTACCAGGCGATTGTGGATTGGTTCTTTGAGCAGGATGAATTCGTGCTCTCTGAAGATGCCGATGATAAAACGTATCATGCACAATTGGACTCGATTGCTCCTTTGGAAGCTTTGATCCAAAAATACCAGCCGAAAGTTGCCGCTGCCGAAAAACATTTCCTGAAGGAATTTGTGTTGTGGGGTTTGGTGGAAAGTAAAAAACTCAGCAAGTCACAAATGAACAACCATACAACATTCAGTGACCAATTCAGTTCATACGTACGCGGAGGACTGAATTAAGAAAGCGAAAAATGAGAATGAGAATGAGGATGAGGATGAGGATTGGGTTCTTCATCCTCATTTTTTTACTTATTTGCTTCCAGGCGAAGCCTGACCTTTTTGGACGACACTTGTCCGTTTGAGGAATTCACATGCAAACTTTCTGATTCCATCCACAGTTCTTTCCGGGTTGAATGGGTAATGGTATAAATCATTGCTTTTTCACCCGTGAGGTAAGTGTGAGAATCCGTTATCGTTGTATCCGGAAAGGCAGGATTGTTACCACCACCGGTTTGTGAAGCAACAGATGATTCGAATAAGATATTGAATAATATACGTTCGTTCTTTTTGAAATCATCGCCTTTTGTTTTTTGAATAAAACTCCAGGTTCCTCTCTGAGTCAGGGCTTTTTTGTTCGTCAGGAAAACAGACCCTCCAAAAACAACACCCGAAGTAGAACCCGACTTATTCCAGGACCAGGTCCCGTCTTTATCAATGATAAACCGGTTCGAAGTGATGGAATTATCCACAGAAGTAAAGCCATCAATTTCTTCCGTATCAAAAATGACATTCCATTTATTCGTAACTTTTCCCCTGGTCGGTTTTTCGCAGGAGATCAGTAATAGAATTGTCAATGATGCACTTAAGCTGTAAAAGATGATTTTTTTCACGGTGATTCTGATTTGATGGATACCCTAAAAGTATGCAATAAATCAGGAACAATCCTATTCTACGATAATTTTTTGTGTTATCAATTCCTTTCCTTTCGCTGTCTGAATGAAATAGATTCCCGGATTCAACCCGGAAAGGTCCATTGCCAATGTATGTTGGTTGACCTTTTCCAAAGAGGTGATCAAACGTCCGTCAGCACTCAAAACACGGATCATTTCCATGGAAAAATCTGCCTTTACGATTACTTCACCGTTAGTCGGATTCGGGTAAACATTCAACTGATGCGACAGGTTGTTTTCGTTCAAGCCAAGGTTCAGGTTTCCCTGGACAAAAATTCCCAGACTCGGGTTCACAAACTGTCCGCAGCCGCTTTCTTCTGTTTCAACCGCGCGAACCATGTACCAGTCACCGTAATGGTAATCGTTGTCTGTGTAAGTCAAAGTTGTCAGCTGGTTGGTTGTCACGCGATTGTAAACACCCAATTCCGCCGTGCTTTTGTAGACATGATATCCGCTCACATTCGCATCCGGTGAAGCTGTCCAGTTCAATACCGCTTCATTGTTCACATTTGCTATGGTCAGGTTCGAAGCGGGCTGCAATTGGTACAAACGGATCGTCGGATCGCCGTTGTAGGCAAAATGTGTACGTCCCCACCAATTTGTATCGTCCCAGTTTTGCTGTGGCTTCTGGATATTGTTGTTGACAGTATTGTTATTCATCACTTCTTTGATCGCTTTTCCAAGTGCTTCGCCACTGCAAGCCTGGTGGAACATATTCAAAGCGGTAGTTGCCCAAAGTGTTACCAGGCACTTTGTATTTTCAGCAAGCAATCCACGGATCCTGCCATAGTAGAAACTTTGCGGCTCGTCATTGAATCCCCAGTAACTTTGGTCGCTGGAATACACCGTTGCATTCATCCCGTAAGTTTCCCACTCCCCCAATTCCGGGAAATTCTGGTTTTGCATATACACTTTAAACGGCCCGTTGTTCTGTACCCATTGTGGGTGCGGAGCTCCGGCCGTATTCTGGTACACATTGGCACTTTTCGAAATTCCTGGCAAAGTGCGGTAGGAACCGTCAACGGAATTGTCGTAGCCGACATAAAACCCGGATTTATCTCCCATATCCCAGCCGCTTACAACATTTTTGTAATTGCTCAAACGGTCTAGGTACTGTTCGGTTAATACGAGTTCTGACTGTGAGGGCTGAATCAGATCTGCAAAATCTACGCGTCCGAAAGCCATTTCCAGTTCGGAAGGATAAAAATCCTGGTCCCACTTATAGTCGCCCGGCAGATTCACTGCCAAAGGTGTTGCCAAACCTCCCGGATTAAAGGTATTTGCGTCCGTATAAACGCCGTCGATATCTGCATAATATCCGTCACAGCCGCGCGCGCCTTTGTTCTGATCGTGGCCATCAGGTGCAGTAACGGTTGAAGAACCGGATCTCGGAAGGGGAACATGCCCCAGGATGAACACCATTTTAGGTTTATCGCCTGCCGGTGCATTGTTATAGACTGCTGCAATCTGGTTACGGATTCCTACAACTGTATCTCCGCTGTCCCACCCGTTCGCATGCGGAACGATCAGTTCATTCACAAACCAACCGTCGCCGGTCAACTCCTTTTTCAATCGTTTAACTTTGGAGGTAAGTCCGTTGTAAATATTGTCGGCAACAACAAAAATAAGTTGTCCATGGTAATTGGAATTGTCCTTCAGCAAAGCACCGACCGTATAACCCGTTGCGTCATAGCTTTGACCTCCATACGTCCAGGTACCGGTGCGTTTCACCTGGTATTCCCAAATTTCTCCCGCGTTGACATTTACATCGATCCATTGTGTAGTTCCTGCAGGTAGCCCACTTGCCACGGAAACCCATTGATCTCCTGTTCCATAAAGCGGCCTTCTGAAAATGCTTGTTTGCTGCGTGGTGTTTGAAGCGGCATCCAATAAATGAATGGTGACCGAAGGTGTAGCTAAGTTTACACTTGCTTCAACCAGGCAAACACGTGCTCCCGTGGTATTAAAGTTGAAATTGTAGTTTTGGGCAGTCAGTGAAAGTGTTAAGCTCAGCGCAAGAAATGTCAGTACGTTTTTCATAAGTCAGATAATCGTTGAGTAGCTGTAAAATGATGTTTCAGTGAGCCTAAATTAATCATTTCTTATGCTCGCTAATGCCCACACAAAACAAATTAACAACTTTCAAAAATCGTGTAAAACAAAAAGGGAACCTATAACAGGTTCCCTTTTAATATTGATATTGATCTGATTCTTATTTCTCAGCCAACTTGATAGTTGTTTTTCCGGAAGTGGAGTTTGTTGAGCTACCAGTAGTGCTTGAGTTACCCATTTCAGCTTCCAAAGCCAATTCTTTACCTTTAGACTCAGTAACAGTGTAGATCATTACGTTCTCACCTGTCATGTAAGTATCAGTACTTGTTGTAGTTTGAGAGCTTCCTCCGAAAGAAACTACCTGAGTATTTGTTTCAGACAAAGTGTTGAACATTACACGCTCGTTTTTCTTGAACTCATCACCTTTAGTTTTTCCTACGAAAGCCCAAGTTCCGCTTGTAGTAGTAGTCAATTTTTGAGTGATTCCGTTGCTAGTTGAAGAAATGTCACGAGTACTTGTCCATGTACCATCTTTTTCGATAGTCATTTCATTCATGTTAACTGTCGCTGTACTTGTAGTTGTAGTTGTTGAACCGTTAGACGTTGAAGCAGTAGTGTAAGTGTAGTTAGATTCTGTCATGGTGGTAGTGTACACCGTTTTGTCACCGTTAGACTGTGTGTCAGTTTCTGTAGAGTTGTACTCAGTCACTTTCCACTCATTAGCCATTTTACCTTTGCTTGATTTACCACAAGAAGACAAACCAACCGTTAGAAACGCAACACTTAAAGTGCAGTAAAAAATCTTTTTCATTATTGTAAGTTATAAATTAGTTGGGCAAATGTACCACTATTCTGATAATAGTCAAACTTTTAACAAAAAGATAACCAGAAAATAGTTGATATGCCATTCATTTAATTTTCAGTTAACGAAGCGGGAAAGCGGAAGATAGCACTTATTTTTTAGTTGTTTTTTACCGGTTCATTTTAACAGAAAACTCAAGCTATTCCTTACTTTTCATGACTATTGTACTCGATATTGAATTGCTGTTCGAAGTTGAATTTTGAGTAGTCACATTTTGGGCTTCCGACTCCAATTCCAATTCTCCTTTTTTAGATTCTTTAACAGTATAGATCATGGTATTCTTCCCGGTCGAGTAAACAAGGTCGCTCGTATCCTCATCGGTCACTACTCCATTCTCCATATCCACTTCATGAAGTTTTGCAGCCAGTACATTGAACAGGATTCGTTCATTCTTCTTGAAATTATCCCCTTTCGATTTCGCTAAAAAACTCCACGTGCCGCTCTGTTCTACCATTTCGGTCTCCGTTGAATTCCCGTTATCCCCGGTGTAAGTAACACTGGTAGTCCAGGTCCAGGTGCCATCTTTTTTAATGACCATCTCGTTGGTATTCATCGTTCCTGTTCGGGTAGTGCTGGTAGTAACACCGGATGCGGGATAATAATCGTCTTTTTCCGAAGCACTGCTTTCGTTCATCGAAAGGGTCGAAACGTGTTTATCCCCGTTTGAATTAATAGACGTTTCCACATTTTCCATGGAAGTCACTTTCCATGTATTGGTTACTTTACCTTTGGTGCTTTTTGCACAAGCGGTCATTCCGACAACTGTAAGCGCTAAACTTAGCGTATATATCAGGATTTTTTTCATTTTGTTCGTGTTTGATTTTATGATTCTCTTGCTTTCAAGCCTAAAGATTCAAAGCTTAAAAAAACTGTATTTGTCTTATTAACTACTTTTCCTGTAAAGTCATACTTACAGACTCATTATTTATGTTACTTGAACCGTTATCCATTGTAATAGATACATCATTCACCGATTCCAGTTGTAATTCTTTCTTCTTCGATTCTTTGATAGTAAAGATTTGGACATTCTCACCGGCCAGGTAGGTTTTATTGGTTATAAATTGAGAAACAACCGTTGAATTGTTGCTTTGGGTAGAAGTCAGTTTCTCCGTCAGGGTATTAAAGAGAATGCGCTCATTCTTTTTGAACTCATCGCCCTTCGTTTTTCCTACAAAAGTCCAGGTCCCGGTTTGTTCCGTAACATTCTTCTGTTCACTGTTCCCTCCCGTATCAGATGTCAAATCCCGGATCATACTCCAGGTACCGTCCTTTTTAATGCTGAACATGTGTGCATTGACAGTTCCCTGGTAATTAGTGGTCACAACCATTCCATCATCATTGGAAACAAATTGTTGGGTAAAGGATGTTTCCTGTATATTGGTGGTCGTACTATTCGAATAGCCTGCACCGGTGACCTGGTAAGATTCTGTTTTTAGATAGGAAACTACTTTCCATTCATTACTAACCTTCCGGTTTGTAGATTTTGCACAGGACGCCATTCCGACAGCCAAAAATGCAATGCTCAGCGCATAAGTGATTTTTCTCATCGTGATGTTTAGATAAATTGTTGCCCGTAAAAACTGCAATTCTGCTTATTTATTGTTTAATGAGTTCATTAGGACCAACAAAAAAGGGATTTGCTTTGAACAAATCCCTTTCTTTTAAGCTTTAAAATCCGGCTACTTTCCTTTTAAAGTGAGCTTTTGAATCAAGCTGTTCGTACTAGTTCCCGAATTATTTGTAAATGCACTGTTTTTCTCCAGTTCTATTTCAAGCTCATCTTTTTTGGATGTTTTGATCGCATAAACCAGCACTTTTTCTCCGGTTGCATACGTATTAACCGCTGAACTACTGCTAACAACAGTTCCTCCCGACGACGAGGTTTCTACTTCTTTAGAATTCAACACATTGAAATGTACCCGCTCATTCTTTTTGAAATCGTCGCTTTTGTTTTTCTTCAGAAAGCTCCAGGTGCCGCTTTGTTCGATTCTGCTAACAGAGGAAGATGCACCGCTCCCAAAAGCAATTTCCCGAACAGAAGACCACGTACCGTCTTTTTTAATGAGAAACTCATAAGCATTTAATGTACCTGTTTGTGAGTTGGTAACTTCGGGGCCTGTGGGAGGATGATAGAACGTACTGCTTGTCACTTCATTATCGGTGGTAGTAAGCGTATTCACCGTATGCTCATCATTGGCATTGCGAAATTCCTGTTCTTCAAAGGAAGAAACAACTTTCCAGTCATTGACCAGTTTGCCTTTGGTGGTTTTTCCACAAGCTGCTAGTACAGTTATCAATGCGATATTTAAGGCAATCCCTGCGATTTTTTTCATATTCTTGATTATTAAACCCGGAGGTATTCTGAATGATTTACTATTATTTTTCTTTTAAACTCATGCTTTGAACCATATCAGATGAAACGGTTTCTCCGTCAACAGTGCGCTGATAGTTTCCCTCCAGTTCCAATTCCAGTTCCTTATTCTTTGACTTGACAATGGTATATATCCACATATTTCCCCCTGCAGCAAAAGTGGTTTCCGAGCCGTTACTACTCACCAGTACCTGGTCCTGTTTTTGGAAAACAGAATTTGATTCCTTCAAAACATTCAAGGCAATGCGTTCATTTTTCTTAAAATCATCTCCCTTCGTCTTCGCTACAAAATTCCAGGTACCGCTTTGAATGGTTTTAATATCCGTATGGAGCAACATCCCGTTCTGTTCTCCTTCATAGTACCATTCCTTGTTCCAGATCCAGGTTCCGTCTTTTTTGATGTTGATGGTATTGGCACTCACTTTCCCGGAACTTTCCTGGATAGTCGTCACTCCCGAAGATGTTTGTTCATGATGGGTGGAAATCGTGGTTTCCGTGAAAGAAGTGTGTGTATAATCTTTATCACCGTTTGATTGTAGGGACGTACGATTTTCTTCGGAAGAAACAACGGTCCAGTTATTTGCAATTTTCCCGGTGGTAGACTTGCCGCAGGAAACCATTCCAATGGCTATCACTGCAAAACCAAATCCCAAAAAGGTATTTTTTTTCATGTTAGATGAGTTAAATAAAGTGTCTTAATTCTTGATAACGTTGTTATGCGCAATACGGTTGGTTTTTGATGATTTTACCGAATCAGGTTTACATGTCCGTTAAACTCAGTGGGCAACCCGAAACAATCTTCATAAATTGCATGAATGGCGTAGATTCCATCAGGACAGATTTCCCCGCGATACATACCGTCCCAGCCTTTAAATGCACCTGTTTCGGTAAAGATCTCTTCTCCCCAGCGATTGAAAATCCGGATTTCCCGCACCGTGATATTTTCTCCTTTAAATTCAAAACGGTCGTTGTGTCCGTCATTATTCGGTGTAAAGGAATTCGGCAGGTAGAAGAATTGTTCATTCTGCAGGTTCACGTAGATCGAATCCCATCTTTCCCCGCAAGGATTGAACGCATGAACCAGGTACCAACCCGATTCATTCAGGTAAGTTCCTGCCGGATCTCCGTCAGGTTCAAAGATCTCCAGGCTGTAATTCGTTTCTATCTGCAATACCGATACGGACAATTGTTTTTCACACACTTTGACCGAATCTTCCGGAAAGTACAGATCAACTTCTGTGAATCGTCGTACCTGCATGGAATCAGTCACACTTCTGCATTGGTTGGTCAGCGTTACGCTATAAGTTCCTTCCTGCGAAATCCATTCGGATGCAGTTTGCGAACCCGAACTCCATTGGTAGAAACCCGGAGAACCAGCTGCGGTGTAGGAAAACCCGACTCCTATATCGAAACAAGTGTCCAAGGTTGCAGGCAGGAATAATTCGGGGAAATAGTGGATAATTACGAAACAACTCGCAGAATCGGTTCCGCAGCTATTGGATGCATAAACCGTATAATTTCCGGAGGTTGATACTGTTAACTGGTTTCCGCTGCTTCCGTCCTGCCAAAGAATGGTTGTTACATCACTGAATATCGGAGCAAGTACTATGTTTCCACCATTTTGAATACAGGTGTCAATCGAAGGAATTACCTGCACATCCGGCAGATTTATTTGAGTAACCGAAATAATCGCATTGACCGTTCCACAGGAATTTGTTGCGGAAATCGTGTAGTTCCCGGGACCGTTTACACTTCTTGATGCAGTGTTAGTTCCATCATCCCACAAAACGGTTGCACCGGCAGAAACCGTAGGATTTAAAAGAATCGGAAAGTTTCCTGTACACACTTCTACATCCGCAGTATCTCCGATAAGCGGTAAAAAATTGATGCCGATTGTAATCGAATCACGCAAAGTGACACAGCCATCAGACACATCTACCCAATAAGTTCCAGCTTGTGTGACATTCAATGAAGAACCCGTAGAAGCATTATTCCACAAATAAGTAATCGCACCGTTTGCACCGGAAAAAACCGGATTGATGGTAAATGAACTTCCGGGTTGCAAACAAACTGTTGTATCGTTCGGCAGGTTCATCACAAAAGAAGACGAAGTAATGGAAGGAACAATCGTATCGATTAACTCACAGCATTTGGTATCCAGCACGCGAACAATGATCGTATCGGAAGTACTTACTGCCAATGTATCAGAAGTCCCACTGGTTCCGTTCGACCAGTAAAAAGTCGGGTCTGTAAATCCAACAGTAGCTGCGGTAACACTTACCTGACAACCTGTATTTTGTACGAGGTTCAGGGATACGGTTGTACAGGGATCCTGAAAAGGTTCATCCTGGATGGTAATTCCGTTGGTGTACGTAAGCGGAAAAGGAGCGGCAGAGATAGACAACTGTACCATGGAGGCCGGAACATTTGTTTCCAGATAAGGCAATTCAAGGGTTTCAGAACAATCTCCAACGATGTTCAGATCTTCGTCCAAAATAATCTGGTTGATGTTCATATCAAAAACGGTGCTTGCAGATTCAGCTGTCACGAAATAATGAAGCCCGTTGAGAAAAGTACTGTTTCCCATCAAAAAATCAAGACCGAAGGGAACATAATAGTAAACATTCGGTTTGCTGATCGCAACGCATTTATCGAAAACTCCGTTTTTGGAAACCTTTACCGCATATAAGTGTTGTCCTCCTGTTATGTTGAACCCGTAAAGGACATAGTGGGTTGCTGTTTCATTCAGCGCAGTCAATACTTTCAGGTTATTACCCGGAAGTCCGTAACGCTTGGCAAAAATCAGGTTTCCCGATGTATCACACTTGACAAAAAACGGATCCATGGTAACATTCGTAATGTTATCTGAAACAATCAGTATCAGGTTTTGGTCCTGATCATATTCAATGCGTTGTCCGATGTATTCGTCAAGTGTCCATTGCGCCACCGGGAGATCGATGTACTTCTGTAAAAAAATCGTTCCGTTTTCAGTAATACCCAGCAGGAATGGCCGTTCCATGCTTATATTGAAATTATGAACGGAACCCGTAATGTACATTTTTCCGTTAATCATTTCGGTTGCGCTCACAAATAAGGTACGTGAGTAACCGCCCGGTGTGGTAAAAACTCCCTGTAAGCTGTTGGTTTGCCAAAGAACCTGCCCCGTTTGAGAAGAAACCGCCAGTACTCTTCCCCCATAATTGGTGGAAGCTCCATAACCTCCTCCAACCAGGAAAAATTTCCCGTTTGAATAGCGCATACAGGATAAATAATTGGGGCCGCTTGCTTCGTATCTGGACCAATAAACTGCACCGGTCTGAGCATTCATCTTGAAATAAAAAGATCCTTTCCCTATAGCATTCGCATTATCCGCTATCTTACCGCATCCGAAAACAGTATCTCCTACAACATCTAAAAAACCCATACTCACCCAGTCGTTCGGATCAGAAGTAAAAGTCAGCGTTTTACTCCACTGGATCACATTCAGCGCATTTTGTTTGACAATCAGCCCTTTTTGACCGGACTCACCGCCAATGTATTTGTACCCCGAATTGTCTGCGCAAATAGCCACGCCAAATTCCCGGATTCCCGGATTTCCTATCAGGGTACTTTTCTCATCATTTTGGGAAAATGCCGGCTTCGCGATACTTAACAATAAGGAAGTCAGCGCCAGAAGAAGTAGTCCTTTTTTCATATTTCAGCAGTTAAAGTCTTCATTAAAGCTAGGGCTATTTCACCGGATTTCCTTATCTGCCGGGTGTTGGAAGTCAAAACTGTTTTGAAAGAAATTTCGCTACCACCAAAAGGATAAGCTACTAATTAACAGGTTTTTAATATTCATCTCTTTTTAATTGACACATCAACAATGGCTAAAAGCGTACATTTCTTCTGCTTCGATCATTTAGCCAGCATCCGCATTTGTTGATTCTGTGATTTAAAACAAAATCCGGATCTTCTATGTAATTGATTCATCAGGCTTTTGAAAAATATTGTTGTTCTTTTTTTGCGCTTAATGGGTTAAAATGCTGAACTTTGCCGGAGAAAATTTATTTAGAATGATTCGATTCATCTTTTTAGTTCCACTAATCGCCCTTGCTTTCAGCTTTACGGGAAAGAAAGAACTTAAGTTCACGGTGGAAAAACCACCTGTTTCCAATCACGAATTGGAGGACACCCTGAAAATCAATGACCTGACTTTTGCGGATTTCTTTTCTCCGAACGGTGACGGATACAACGATCATTTTATCATTCTGAATGTTTTGAACTACCCGACCAATTATTTGAAAGTATTCAACCGTTGGGGAGAAACGGTTTATTATGCGTCTCCGTACCTGAACCTTTGGGATGGAAGATCGAACCAGCCGAACGCCATGCTCGGAGAAGAGTGTTCTACCGGGGTTTATTATTTTGAATTCAACGACGGAAACGGAAACATCGCGTCAGGTAAAATAACATTGAAACGATGAGAAAAATTTACTCCCTTTTGGTGTTATTGACTATCACCCTGACATCTTCCGCGCAATTACGCACCTTGTACAATCAATACATGCTCAACCAGGCTGTGTTCAATCCGGGTTACATGGATATTTCTACGCGTTTCAGTGCAACCCTGCATTTCAAAAAGCAATGGATGACTACTCCTGAAACTCCTTTGACCTTTACAGCAAACGGCCATTACCACATTACGAAAAATCATGGGGTCGGTGCCATTGCAATCAGCGATTTTACTGCCGGAGTGAATTCCCTGGAAATTGGTGCAATCTACAATTACCATGTGTGGCTGGGCGAAAAAACAGCACTTGGTTTGGGAGTAAAAGTCGGATACCAGCAACGTTCCCTGCAAACAGATTACATCTACTTCAGTGAAAAAGAGCCGACTTTGGACAACCGTGTAACAAGAGGTGTAAACCTGGGAGTTGGTTTGTCCATTCAATCACAGAACTTTGATTTCGGGATTTCCATGCCGAGCATTTTCGACAATGCGTTGGCTGATCCGTCGAGTATTTACACCACCACTTACAACCATTTCTATTCGCACATCGGTTACAAAATCCGTTTCAACGACAACATTATCCTGTATCCTACTGCCATGGCACGCATGGTAAAAGGTTCGCGCTTAAACATGTCTTTCGACGGGCATTTCCTGTTCGGTCAGCTGGTTTGGGTCGGCGGCGGCTATCAATCGGATAATTCGGTAACGGGAAGTCTGGGCTTCTTTTTAGAAAAAGGATTGCGGATTGTATATACCTACCAAACCGGTACTTTCTCACCACATAAAACAACTTTCGAGCACACGCATGAGATCACGCTGAATTTTGCACGTACTATTGATGATCTGCCATTTGCAAAACGCAAATTCATTACCCGCAAGGGAGGGCAGTTCCGTAAGAAGCAAAAATGGTAAGAGGTATTGAACCACAATAGGTACATAGGCACATAGGGGTGTTTTGGAAGTTGGAATAGTAAAATTCATTTGTGTTTGTCCGAATTGAAGCTGGGGTTTCTACTAAATTTCCATGTGTTTTGCAAAAGCATTACTTTCTCCTCTTTATTTGAGTGAACTTCATAGGGTATATTTATGTGTAAGTTAAAAACTGCACTCCTTCTTATCTGAAATCCGCAAATAAAAGTTAAGCTAGATACAAAACCTAGTGTGCCTTGTACTCCTGCATCAAAAGTCTATGTGTCCTATGTTTCTATGTGGTTAAAAGAAATGAGAGCGGAGCGAAACGACAAATTACCAGCTTGAATAGCACTAATCAAAAAAAACTCTGTGTTCTATATACCTATGTGGCTATTATTTCTTCTTTGCCCGGAAAATCAGGATAGGCACAATGAAAATAGCCAGCGTCAACCCGGAGATGCACAAGTCAAACTGTTCCGATTCGATCCATTTCGTTGCAGGAACAAAATGCACGAGCAAGGCCAGGCACAACTTAATTCCCAGGATTCCGATTACCAGGAAAGCCGCATTCTCCAGGAAAGGATATTTCTCCATCAGCAACACAAAATACTTCGCAACGTAACGCATGGCTAAAATCCCGATGAACACCCCGATACAAATCAGGATCACATTGTCGGAATAAGCAACCACCGCAAAGATGTTGTCGATCGAAAAGACAATATCCATGAATTCTACCGCCAATACGGTCGACCAGAAAATACCGATCACTCCGACCGTTGCGCGGTAAACAAAATTTTTCTTCGTTTGCTGCACTTCCGACTCAATTTCCTCCTGCACACTTTTCGCTGCAAAATGCTTCACAGCCATGTAAATCAGGTAAGCACCGCCGATCGGTTTGAACCACCAGATACTCAGGATGGATTCCACCAATATCAGCGCCAGTCCGCGAAAAATATAAGCTCCCAGAATTCCGTATTTCAATGCTTTTGCCTGTTGTTCTTTCGGCAAGTCTTTCACCATCGTGGCCAGTACGGCTGCATTGTCGAATGATAAAATAATTTCAAGCAGTAAAATTCCAAGAATCAGTAAAATGGCATTCAACGGATGCTCTGACATGAGCGCTGTAAATTCATGGAATTGTTTCATCATAGGACGCTGCGTATACTTTTAAACGAAACTCAAAGATACGATTAAATAAAAAGTGAAAATTGAGAATTGAAAAGGTTTTCCGAAATTCCTTCCAATTTAACCAATTTCATCCTGCTTAATTGGCAATTCATAATCCGCAATTGGCTATATTTGTTACTATGGATTTCCAACTCACTTCTGAATTTAAACCGACGGGTGATCAGCCTGTTGCCATTGAACAATTAGTCAGCGGAATCCGCGACGGACACTTTGCGCAAACATTGCTGGGTGTTACCGGAAGTGGGAAGACCTTTACCATGGCAAACGTGATCCAGCAGGTCGAAAAACCGACCCTGATCCTTTCCCACAACAAAACACTTGCGGCACAGCTTTACGGGGAGTTCAAACAGTTCTTCCCCAATAACGCCGTGGAGTACTTTGTGAGTTATTACGATTATTATCAGCCCGAAGCGTACTTGCCGGTTACGGATACGTATATCGAGAAGGACTTGCAGATCAACGACGAAATTGAAAAGCTGCGGCTTTCGGCTACTTCTGCCCTGCTTTCGGGAAGAAGGGACGTGATCGTGATCGCTTCCGTGAGTTGTATTTACGGTATCGGGAACCCGAATGAATTTGCAAATTCCATCATTCCGATCCGCATCGGGCAATCGTTTCCCAGAAATAAATTCCTGTTGCGGCTGGTCGAAAATTTATATTCACGTACAGAAGGCGAATTCAAACGCGGAACTTTCCGTGTGAAAGGCGATACGGTTGATATTTACCTCGCTTACGCCGATTATGCGTTGCGCGTAGAATTCTGGGGAGACGAGATCGAACGCATCCGTACCATTGATCCGGAGAACAATTCCGAAATCGAGATTTTTTCCGAAATCAACATTTACCCGGCAAACATTTTCGTTTCCAGCCCGGCAACTACCCGCAGAGCTATTGACCAGATCGGTGAAGACATGGTCATCCAGGTCGAGAATTTTAAGCGTGAAGGCAAATTGCTTGAGGCAAAACGACTGGAAGAACGCACTTCCTACGACATGGAAATGATGCGCGAATTAGGCTATTGCTCGGGAATCGAGAACTATTCCCGCTATTTCGATCAGCGTGCTCCGGGAACACGGCCTTTCTGTTTGCTGGACTATTTCCCGGACGATTATTTGATGATCGTGGACGAAAGCCACGTAACAATGCCGCAAATCCGCGCCATGTACGGTGGGGACCGCGCACGTAAGATCAACCTGGTGGATTATGGTTTCCGAATCCAGGCAGCAATGGACAACCGTCCTTTAATGTTTGACGAGTTCATGTCGCTGGTAAATCAGATCGTTTATGTATCTGCTACTCCGGCCGATTTTGAACTGGAGCAATCCGAAGGAGTAGTCGTGGAGCAGCTCATCCGTCCTACCGGCTTATTGGATCCGGTAATCGAAGTGCGGCCGAGTCTGAACCAGATCGATGATTTGATCGAAGAAATGCAGGTACGCATTGAAAAGGACGAACGCACGCTGGTAACCACACTGACCAAGCGAATGGCCGAGGAATTGCAAAAATACCTGGACAAACTGGGTATTGCCTGCCGATACATTCACTCGGACATCGACACGATTGAGCGTGTGGAGATTTTGCGCCAATTGCGACTGGGTGAATTTGATGTGCTGATCGGGGTGAACCTGCTTCGCGAAGGACTCGATTTGCCGGAAGTAAGTTTGGTAGCGATCATCGATGCAGATAAAGAAGGATTTTTGAGAAACGAACGCTCCCTGGTGCAAACGGTCGGTCGTGCGGCACGAAACGTGAACGGACGCGTGATCATGTATGCCGATAAAATAACGGATTCCATGGAGCGTACGATTACGGAAACCGAACGCAGAAGAGCAATGCAGATAGCATACAATGAAGCGAACGGCATTGTTCCGACAGCGCTGAACAAATCGAAAGAAGTGATCCTGAAATCGACAAAAGTGGCGGACGGAGATCCGGAAACGCGTTCTCAGAAAGCCTATTATGCACCGGAAGAAAGTTCGATGGCTGCAGAACCTAAGGTTCACTACAACGATCCGGAAGAACTGGAAAAAGCGATCGTGGCGAAACGCAAACAGATGGAAAAAGCGGCCAAAGACCTGGATTTCATCGAAGCGGCACGCTTACGGGACGAATTATTTGAATTACAGGCAAAGAAAAAGTAAAATCAACATACGACAGCAGATTTTTAGCTGACATACTGAAATCCTGATGTCTTAATATCTAAAAGAATGAAAAACATCCTCTTCCTTACTGCAACATGCCTCCTGCTGTTTGGCTGCAACAAACCACTTTTGAAATACAACTCCGAATTTGAGGGAACCTGGTACAGTGAAAAGCAGTACAACCCGGACATGGGCGCTTTTGTAAGTGATGAACTGGTATTTTCCGGCAAGGAAGGCAGCTACCAGGTCGATTGTAAAGACACATGTGCAACAAACTTGTGTGAATGTACCGGCAAACTGACCGGAACACCCGAAATCAACAAGCAACATACCATTATCCGTTTGAATTCACAAACACCTCGCACCTTTACCCTGGATGCAGAACCTTACGAACAAGGAGGTTCCTGGTACATGAAGATTGATGGGAAAGTTTATAAGAAGCAATAAGAATAAACTATTTATCTTATGATTGTAATAGGCGTAGAAAAACCTTTTTTCTCGTCACAACTTTCGTAAGATCCCATCAAAAAATAAACTCCTTCAAATAAAGGATTACCCCGATTGTCTTCCCCTTTCCAAATCTTCGAATTGGAATCATTGAAAACCTCCTCTCCCCATCTGTTCACAATATAAAAATCAGAGAATTCTGATAGATCAATAAAATCATTTATATTATCATTATTCGGAGTAACGATATTGGGAAGCTGTATTTCAAAATTAGTAAACGGCATTTCAATATTGGGAGGCTGCATTTCACCATCTACTAATTCCTTCACACTAAAGTCATCTAACAGGAAATAACATACATATTGTACATTTGCATATGGACCAAGCTGGATATAACTTTCTGTACTATCTTTTAAAAAATGACCGATGGTTAAAAATTGATGAGGCGCATCTGAAATGAATTCGAATGATATTTTTATCCAGTTAGCTGTATCGTTAATCACAGCCAGACTATCAGTATATTGAGGAATGTAATTTTCATATAAAAAATCATTGGAATTGATTCGAGTTTCTGAAAATAAAAAACCTATATTTTTAATGGTATGCGTGGATGAGTTGCCTAGATTAAAATACCCTTCAACCATGTATTTATGTGCATATTCCAGTGGTTTACAAAAGGATAATTGGATATATTCCCTGTACCGTGAATATGGACCATCGATACAAAAATAACCAACCATGCCATTTCCGCTTCTTGGACTTTGGTACCCTAAGAACGTGTTCGGAACTCCCACTGTAGAAGCTGTTGTAAAACAGGCATTGAAGTAATCAGAAGTGCTTACGTTCAATGCACAAGGATTATAAACATATTTACATCGTTCAATCTGAGAGGCATTATCCGGACATTCCCAATACTTCTCGAAATCACCATTCAAAATGAGGTTTCCCTGCCCTAAAGTATGAAAAGTAAACAGGAAAAAGAATACTATATATTTGATGATATGATCCAAAATTTGTTTCTAATTATAGTAAAGATCGTTCTTATATATGAATAGATATATTTCAATTCTTACTTTGTTAGGATTCATGATTCCCTCAATGGTTGGAAAATCTTTTTCGGTGAATTGTACCGCCCTTTAAACTTCATGCACTAATTTCGCAAACAAAAAATTATGAACTTCAAATCTGCTTTGGGTGCACTCCGCATCGTCGGGATACTGGAAGGGATTTCCTTTCTTTCGTTTTTGGTGACCATGCCTTTGAAATACATGATGGACATTACTGCTCCCAATAAAATCGTGGGAATGGCACACGGAGTTTTGTTCATTGCTTACATATTCCTCGTTTTCTGGGCTTCAACGGAAACAAAATGGGACACAAAAACCAAATTCTGGGCTTACGTAGCTTCACTTTTGCCGTTCGGGACCTTTGTTGCAGACGCGAAAATTTTCAAACCGACCCAGGAATCCCTGAAATCCATCTGATTTTAGTACCTTCGCACTTAATATGGATACAAGAAAGCTGATCGAAGTTTGCTATACTCCCGGTGAGTACGCATATTTTAAAGATGAATTTGAAATCGTAGTAGTAATCGACGTGTTGCGTGCAACCTCGGCTATTTGTGCGGCATTCGACAATGGAATTGCATCCATTATTCCAGTTCCTACCGTGGAAGAAGCGTGGGAATACAAGCAAAAAGGCTTCCTGGCAGGTGCAGAACGCAAAGGTCAGATCGTAGAAGGTTTCGACTTCGGGAACTCGCCTTTTTCTTACATGAAGGAAGAATTCAAAGGTCAGGAAGTAGTTTTGACGACCACTAATGGAACCAAATCACTGGATGTTGCCAAAGATGCGGAAATCGTAGTAGTCGGTTCTTTCTTAAACCTCAACCATTTGAATCAATGGCTTGAAAAGCAGGACAAAAACATTTTGTGTTTGTGTTCCGGCTGGCAGGACAAGTTCAACCTGGAAGACACCATTTGCGCGGGAGCAATCTGCGATCACCTGATCAACACCGGGAATTTCACTTCCGTGGAAGATTCATCCATCGCTGCCAAATACCTGTATCTTTCCGCAAAAGACAATTATCTCGGATTTTTAAAGTCCAGTTCGCACAGAAGACGATTAAAAAACTTAAATTTGAATGAAGACATCAAGTATTGTTTGACACCAAACCAAACAAACGTGATTCCAATTTTAAGAAATGGTAAACTCGTCAACATTTCGGAGAACTAGCACTATTTTACTACTGAGCCTGCTTCTGACAGGCTTCGGGAACGCAGCTCCCCTTCCTGTTTTTCAGAAACCCAATCCGGCCTTGTGGGGCTTCTTCGGGCACAAACGCATTAACCGCGTGGCTACGTTTACGCTTCCCCCGGAAATGTTCGGTTTTTTCAAGGAAAACATTGAATTCATTACAGAACATGCCGTGGATCCGGATAAAAGACGTTACGGCGTGGACGGAGAAGCTCAGCGGCATTACATCGACATCGACCATTATTCGGTAAACGGGCAAAATCCGTTTGAAGTCGTGCCGAAACGCTGGAAAGATGCGGTAGAAAAATTCACCGAAGACACATTACAGGCTTACGGAATTGTTCCATGGCACATTGTGGTCATGAAAAACCGGCTTCAGAAAGCCTTCGAATCGAAGAATATTGACCTGATTCTGAAAAACGCGACGGAAATCGGCCATTACATCGGCGATGCTCACGTTCCTTTGCACACTACCGAGAATTACAACGGACAACTGACCGGCCAGCGCGGAATTCATGGTTTGTGGGAAAGCCGCATCGTAGAACTGAATGCGGAGGATTACGATTATTTCGTAGGAAAAGGAAAATACATTCCCGATGTACTGGAATTTGCCTGGGATGCCGTAAAAGCTTCCAATGCAGCAGTAGATTCGGTTCTCTCAATGGAAAAAGAATTGACTGCAGAGTTTCCGAGTGACCAGAAATACACGTATGAAACGCGCGGAAATGTGGTGATCCAAACTTATTCCAAAGCTTTTTGCGACGAATACCAAAAACGCATGAACGGAATGGTCGAAAGACGTATGCGCCAAGCTATTATTGCTGTTGGTTCTATCTGGTACACGGCCTGGGTAGACGCCGGACAACCCGATTTAGCAAAATTAACAAACAGTCCGCCTTCTGCTCAACTCCTGAAAGAACTGGAAGAATTGGACCAATTATACCAGCATTCCGACCATAAAGGGACAATTTGTGATTAGGTTGCGCGAATTTTACCTTACTTTTATATAAGTAAATTAGAGTATATGACAGTAGACACAAACATGGTGGTTTCCTTGAGTTACAGGTTAACCAATCACAAAACAGGTGAATTGATCGAGGAAACATCGGAAAGTCAGCCAATGGAATTCTTGTACGGAGTTGAACGCATCATCCCGACTTTCGAAGTAAATATTCACGGATTGAAACCGGGTGACACATTTGAGTTCGATATTCCATCAGCAGAGGCTTACGGTGAAAAGAACGACGACCATGTTGCACTGATTCCGATTTCCGTATTTTTTGACGAATCCGGAAAGATCGATGAAACACAGATCAAAGTAGGTGCAGTACTGCCAATGACAGATAACGAAGGAAATCATTTGAGAGGAACGATTCTTGAAATCACGGACGAAACAGTAACCATGGATTTCAATCACCCGCTTGCAGGAACAGACCTGTTTTTCTCAGGTACTATTTTGACCGTAAGAGCGGCAACCCAGGAAGAGTTGGATCACGGACACTCACACGGTGCACACGGACATCATCACTAACAAGTTACAAAGTTCAAAGGGTTCAACTGTTTAAAATAATTGAACCCTTTGAATCTGCCGCGGCAGAAACATTTAATTTTTTTGAACTTTTAATCTCGACATGAAAAACACCTTCATCATTACCTTATTTTTTGCACTGGGAATCACTTCCCTTCAGGCTCAAACATCCAACCGTTACGACTGGGGAATTGAAGGCGGGCCGAACCTGAGTACTTTCAGAGCCCAGGAAATGCCATTCTTTGATATCTCACCGGCTGTATACGGATCAGGAGGTTTTATCTTCCAGTACAATACTAAAAAGATTCTTTCTTTTAAAACCGGGTTTTCCTACCAGCGAAAAGGATACCAGATCAAAGGCCTTACTTTCACAGACGTTGACGGAAATTACCTCGAAACAGGTAAAGCGATTGTGAGCCTGGATTACATTACCCTACCCCTGCTGGTAAAGGCTTCCTTTGGAAAAAAGACCCAATTCTTCATCAATGCGGGACCCTACGGAGGCTTCCTCTTATCCGCAAAAGGAAGGTATATCTATAACGGACAGGAAAATCAAAAAGAAACCTTTACGAATGATGTACAACGCTGGGATTTCGGGGTTGCAAGCGGAATCGGGATAGCCATTCCAATCAAAGAGGCGTGGAAAATACATGCAGAATTGCGCAATTATTTCGGACTGATAGATCTGAGCAATAGTGGCGGAGGTACCGGAATTTATACTAACACAACAGATTTGCGTTTAGGTGTTGTATACCGTTTGGGTTTTCGCGAGTAAATCAATCAATAAATTTCGATAGAGATACGTAGGGCGAAATTTTTCAACCCCCTACGTATTTCATTGCAGCTATCAAATCATCCGACATGAAAAACACCTTATTAATCACTTTTCTGTTTTTGGCAGGAATCAACTCACTCAGCGCACAATCATCCAACCGTTACGACTGGGGAATTGAAGGCGGGCCGAATTTGAGTACTTTGCGCATCTCGAACAGGCAAACCAATTCGGTGGTTTACGGATCAGCCGGATTCATCTTTCAATACAATACGCGTAAAATCCTTTCGTTTAAAACCGGGTTTTCCTATCAGCGAAAAGGAGCTCAAATGAGCGGTGGGTATTACTTCAATCCTCTATATAATCAGAATGCGTATTTTTCACAGGGGAAATCCATATTCAGCATGGATTACATCAGTTTGCCCCTATTGGTAAAAGCTTCCTTCGGAAAAAAAACAAAATTCTTTATCAATGCAGGTCCTTATGCTGCTTTTCTACTCTCCGAAAAGACACATTTTACCTATGGAGACTATACTTCTCACCTAAGTAATCTGAGCAGTTTCAAACGCCTGGATTTTGGTGTTACCGGTGGAATCGGTCTGGCTGTTCCAATCAAAGAATTCTGGATGGTTCACATAGAATTCAGAAATTATTTGGGAGCACAGGAAATCCATGCTTACAGTGGCGACCGGATTTTCACCAATACCACGGACATGCGCTTAGGAGTTGTATACCGTTTGGGTTTCCGGGAAGAGAAGAATTAACTAACTTTCGGCATGGAAAAACCGGTTTATTACATTTTATCGGGTTTAGGAGCGGACGAACGCGTTTTTGATCAAATCGATTTCGGCTCCATATCTCCTGTTTTCATTCCCTGGGAACCGGTCGATCCGGATCAGACCTTCGGGTCTTATGTCAAACAATTGAGTAGCCATATAAAAAGTGCACATCCGGTCCTTATCGGTATTTCATTCGGCGGAATAGTTGCCCAGGAAATGAGCGTCTTGCTGAATAATTGTCCGGTTTTAATTATTTCAAGTGTCAGAACCCGCCGGGAACTCTCTCCGATCATGCGCTTCAGTGGGAAAATCGGACTGCATAAGCTCATATCGGTGAAACGGATACAAAAACCAAACCGCGTCAATTACTGGCTGTTCGGAACACAAACACAAAGCGAACGCACGCTATTGGATGCGATCATTGCCGACACAGATCCCGTTTTCGCCCAATGGGCCATTCACCAGATATCAAACTGGAAAAGAGAAGAACGAGTTCCTGCAAAAGTGATCCACATTCATGGTGATCAAGACCGCATCTTCCCTATTTCAAATGTGCATCCGGATTACATCATCCACGAAGGAACACATTTCATGACAGTCTCCAAACACGAAGAAGTGAGCCGTGTCATCCGACAAGCATTGGAAGAGATTCGCAATTCGGCATTCGGCATTCGTAATTCGTAATTCGTAATTCTATAAAACCACTCATCCTCAAAAATCACTTTCATCCTGTATTTACTGGAATTCCTGGAAACATCTTATTACTTTAGTGGGATAATCTCACATCTATGATTCAAATCTCTCATCTCAGTAAATCTTTTACTTTAAACAGACAGCAGAAGAAAGAATTGGGAACCACGCAGGATTCGGTACTGGCAGTCGACGATATCAGCTTCGAGTGTCTTCCCGGACGTGTCCATGCGCTTCTTGGTCCGAACGGTGCCGGAAAAACTACTACACTCCGGATGTTATCTACGATTTTCAAGCCTACCAAAGGAACGATTGTCATAGATAATATCGACGCAGTGAAAAATCCGCAGGAAGCACGCAAACACATCGGTTTTTTAACCGGCTCTGCAGGACTTTATGCCCGGCTCACTCCCAACGAACTCATTGCTTATTTCGGCGAGCTATACGGTGTTTCAAAGAACGACATCGACATGCGTAAGAAAAAGTTGTACGACCTGCTCGACATGCATGATTTCCAGAACAAACGCATTGGGAAACTGAGCACCGGGATGAAACAAAAAGTTTCGATTTGCCGGACCATGATCCACGATCCGCAAGTCGTTATTTTCGACGAACCTACAAGCGGCCTGGACGTGATTACAGCTGAAAACATCATCCAGCTTATCCGCGATTGCAAAAACCAGGGAAAAACCGTCATCTTTTCCAGTCACATCATGGGAGAAGTAGACTTGTTGTGTGATGACATTACCATCATTCACAAAGGAAAAGTCCTGTTTAACGACACCATGGAAGCATTCCGTGCACAACAGCAGGCGCCAAACCTCACTGCAGAGTTTATCCGAATTGTTAACGATAAAAAATCCGAAGCACTATGATCTTTACCGTATTTAAAAAGGAATTACGCGATACCCTGCGCGACCGCAGAACAGTTATGATGATGATCGTCATCCCCACATTGGTTTTCCCGATGATCATGAGCATCTTCATGTCTGTATCCGAAAGTTTCCAGAAAAAAGCCGCTGAGAAAAAAGTGAAAATCGGGTTAGTAAGCAACCAGGTGGGAAGTTTGGAAGCCGATTTACTGAAAGTTCCGGAAGTGCTCGGAAAGAAGGAGTTTATTCCGTTTACAGATACTCTTTCGTTAATTCAGGCAATCCGTGAAGATTCGATCCAGGTGGGGATTTATGTGCCTAATAATGCCGAACAACTGAAAAGTGCCATGAAACCTATTTCGGTAACTGTTTTCCATGACGGAACGGATCTGGGAATGAAAGAACGTGCAGATGCTTATTTGACTTTCGTGCAGGAAAACTGGAAAAAACAGCGTTATGCCGAATTGAAAATCGACGAAGCTAAAATTACACCTTTCGTGATGGCTTATTCCAATGTGGCATCCAGCAAGGAAATGATCGGGAAACTGGCAGGCGGATTCCTCCCGTACCTGTTTATTGCTTTCGGATTTATGGGCTGTATGTTCCCCGCAATTGATTTGTTCACAGGAGAAAAAGAACGTGCCACGATCGAAACTTTACTGACTACTCCTGTTCCGCGCTGGAAAATCCTTTTCGGGAAAATGGGAGTGGTGGTGCTTTCCGGTCTACTGGCTGCGACCTTTAACTTACTGGGAATTTATTTATCGATCGAAGTCCTGAACCTGGTAAAAGACCCGGTTGTTCTTCAGGCTATTAAAGACATTCTATCACCCACATTCATCGTCATGCTTTACGCCTTGCTTTGCCCGCTGATCATCTTCTTTGCAGGAATTATGATCCCGATATCGGTTCGTGCCAAGAGCTTCAAGGAAGCACAAAGTATCATTTCCCCGCTCAACCTGTTGATCATTTTACCGGCCATGGTAGGATTTTTCCCGGGCGTGGAATTGAATGAAGTAACGGCTTTGATCCCGGTAGTGAATATTGTTTTGGCAACGAAAGAATTGATCGCCGGAACGCTGGAATGGCATTTGGTAGCTATCGCTTTCGGGGTGATGGTGGTACTGGCCGTAATTGCAATTATGCTTTCTTACCGCAAATTCGAGAACGAAAATAACGTGATTTCATAACAAAAATCTCCCACAGAGGAACACGGAAGAACAGAAGTTTGATTACTCTATTATTTGAAATTAAATGAAGTTTTTCACCCGCGTTCATCTGTGCACGTCTGTGGGAAACTTTATCTTCGTGGATCAAAACAAACCATGCAAGCGTTACACCCTCATTTGGAACAGGCCGTAAAGGAAGAAATTTCCTACTCTCAGGCATTGGCAGCCGAACATTTAAAGGCTTCCCCCAATGAGTTGCGCAAACAGGGATTGAGTTTATTCCCTTGTGAAATTGCAGACATTCGCAGTGGCATAGACGGTGATTTTTACCAGTTGGAAACTTCCTTCGTGATCAACAATACCTTTTTCAAGCGGGGAGCAACGGTTTTATTGTACGTAGCGGATAAATCTTACAAAGCTCGTATAGCTGAGTTGAATGCTTATTCCCTGCTCCTTTTCTGCAAGGAAGAAATTGAAGGAAACCTGCGTGAAGATGCTATCCGGGTAGATTTCACGCCTGACGACCGCACCTTGGAATGCATGCATTTAGGCCTGCGCTTCCTGAAAGAACAGAAACACCTGCAGGAATTTGAAAGCAGTTTTCAAACAGTGCATGAAACCGCTGTTTTCTCCTATCCTACACTCAACGAATCCCAGCAAAAAGCAGTCGGGGCAATTTTAAGTCCCGAACTGACGACGGTGATTCAAGGTCCTCCGGGAACAGGAAAAACGCATACACTTTCCATTGCCATTGAAGAATTGGTAAAACGCGGAAAGAAAGTGTTGGTCACTGCACCTAGCAATACAGCCGTTGATAATCTCTGTAAGAAGATTGCTGCTGCTAAGATTTCCTTGCTGCGCGTAGGAAACGAAGAAAAAGTAGCAGCCGAGATCATGCCTTATACCATGGATGCTTACCTGGATTCGGGAAGAGGGGCACAATATGCCCAGAGTTTGAAAAAACAAATTCAGAAGGCCGAACAAATCGCCAACAGGCACATCCGGAATTACACCAAAGAAGCGGCAGACGAAAGACGCGCAGCCCGGAAAGAATTGCGCGAATTGCAAAAAGAACTGCGAAAGCTGGCTCACGACTCCGAAGCACAGCTGATCGACTCCAGTTCGGTGATTGCCGGAACACCAGTCGGATTGTTCAACGAGCTTTCCAAAAACCATTCGTTTGATGTGGTGATAATGGATGAAGCCGGACAGGCTTTGGCACCTCTGACCTGGCTGGTAGCAAGTTTTGGGAAGAAATTGGTTCTTTGCGGGGATCCGCAGCAATTACCACCGGTTGTTTTAAGTGCAAAAGCAGTCCAATTGGGGTTGAATAAAAGTTTATTGGAAACAGTCAGTGAAGTTCAGCCACCGATATTACTGAACGAACAATACCGCATGTCACCTGAAATTGTTTCCGTCATTAATCCTTACTTCTACCGGGGACTCCTTCAAACTGCGGCAGGAATTCCGGCTGGGCAGATCCAGTTTATCGATATGGCAGGATTCGGGAACGGTGAAACACAACATGAAACTACGGGAAGTTTTGAGAACGGCGATGAGATCGCAATCCTTCAAAAACTCATCACATCTGAGGGTCTTGACTCAAAGCGAACAGTTATTCTTGCTCCCTATTCCGCACAGATTGCACGTTTGCAGAAAGAACTGGGGAGTGAATGGAAAGTATCCACCATTGATGCCATCCAGGGACAGGAAGAAGAAAATATCGTGGTGAGTTTCACACGCTCCAATCCGGATGGTACGATTGGTTTCCTAAGTGATTACCGCAGAACGAACGTGGCAATTTCCCGTGCCAAAAGAGCGTGCTATTTAATTGGCGACAGCGCCACACTGGGAAGTGATCCTTTCTACTCGGAATTACTGAAAGAACTGGAGCAACATGGGATTTACAGAAGTGCCTGGGAATTCGACAACTAATTGAAAAATTGTAATGGACTCTTCTCCATTTTACATTTTACATTTTACATTTTACATTTTACATTTTGAATTTTGAATTACACAAAAAGCTGCGTCTTCTCCGAATAATCAATGACCTTAATCCGGATGTTTGTGCCGGAATCTTCTCCCCCGTTCTTACCCACGATAATGCTGGCATCAATCTGTTCACACAACGAGCGGATCAATTCAAAACCGAGTGATTGATTGAGTTCTTTCCCCGATTTAATTCCCGGTCCGTTATCCGTCACTTCGACCTGCAATGAATGACCGATTTGGGTCACATGGATCTTAACGATTAATTTCCTTTCAGGTACCATGGCATGTTTGTACGAATTGGTAATCAACTCATTCATGATCAAACCTATGGGCACTGCTTTGGAAATGGGTACGATCAATTCGTCGGAATCGACTTCCAGTATGACGTCTGCATCACCGCCGAAAGCATGCTCCACGTTTCGTATCAATTCGACCAGGTAACTCATCATGTTCAAATTCCCGACTTTCGACCCGGAATACATTTGCTGATGTACCAACGCCATTGAATACACACGCCCTCTGCAATCTTCCAGAGCATCTATCACTTCCTGGGAATTCGAATTGTTCTTTTTAATATTGATCAGGCTGGTGACAATGTTCAGGTTGTTTTTCACCCGGTGGTACAACTCGGCCAAAAGGAGTCGTTTCTCTTCAATCACATTCCGTATTTGCTCTTCCTGACGAATATTCAGCCAGGTAATGACCGTGATCTGCATTAATCCGCAAAAGAATGCAAAGAGTCCGTTGAAAACCTTCAAAGTTTCCATCGTCGAGCTATAGATCGTAACCGGGTAATATTTCGGGCCGAAAATCACCAAAAAACTGATGGTCAGGAAATAAATAATGCACCAGACGATCAAATGCCCAAAGGTTTCTTTTCGTCCGTAAATCTGTACGATAGAAAGCGTCAATGGAAAAAAATACATGAGCACATTGCTTTCCAGCTGCATATAAACGGTTGCAACACCCAGCAAATAAACTCCGATGGCAAAAAAGAGGTAGGACGCGAGGATGAACATGCCCCGGTAATTCAGCAAAAAGATCGTTGCCGCCAAACCTAAAACCACCAAAAGATGCAGGTTTAGGAATTGAAATCCGATGAATTGAAAAATAATAAACGAAGCAATCACATTAAAGGTACCAATCAAGCTTAGGAAATTGACCTTACGAACTAAATTTTTCTTCCATTCAGGTGTTGTTTCAGGCCAATTTAGTCCTAATTTGTTGCTTCTCACGCGTTTCAGTTTTGGCTAATATACCAACATTTTTGAAAAAAAATGCGGGATATGTCAGATATGCTGTATACATTTGGGGCAAATTAATAGACTCGATCCATGCCTATGCAGAAGACTTTCCTACATGCAGTCTTGCTTTTCACTTTTTTGTTTGTCACCAACTGTGCTGATGCCCAACCTTACGTATTAGGAAACCGCAAACCTTACTCCTGGATGATCGGTATCAGCTGGACAGCAGTGGAAGATGACGGCCGTGGTTTGTGTCAGCCTTTTGACGTGGCTCAGTCCTGGAATTACGAATACTTTCCAACGCGCATCATGGTCGACAAGTACTTTAAGTACGGATTAAGCGCAGAATTTTCCGGAGCTTATGTGACTTATAAACCTGCAAAATTAATCAACGACACCATTGGCCGCTCGGGAGTATTTCTGGCACTGGACCTGAATTGTAAATACAGCTTTTATCCTTTAATTACTCCACGTTGGCTGGATCCGTATGTTTCTTTGGGAATCGGGATGACCCAGCGCACTTCAATGCCGGGAGTTACTGCCCTGACAGGAAATGTGGGTGTTGGAGTCAATTTATTCTTCTACCGTGGTTTGGGTTTCCAGCTTCAGTCTTCGGGTAAATTTGCTTTCACCGGTGGAGCTTTGGCAGGAGGAAATTATTTGCAGCACAATGTCGGATTCGTCTACAAGTTCAATTCCGGTGCACGCGGAAGAGAAAACTTCAACAAGAAGCGTTACAAGTGGACGAATAAGAAGCAGAAATATAAAGGCAATAAGCGCGGAGGATAATTTAATGATCAATGGTTGAATTATGAATTATCAAGCGGATTTCCAATCTTGATAATTCTTTCATTCATAATTGATAATTAACCTTTCAGTCCCATCATCAACAGATCGATATCTTTGTATTTCAGGTCGAAAACGCGGCCCAGTACTTCGCTGACCAAAATTCCTTTGTAGATATACACTCCGGAACGGAATCCGTGATCATTTCGGATCAGGTCCAGGCATCCTCCGGATTCTCCCATATCCATCAGGATCGGAGAAAAGATATTGGACAGGGCAAAAGAAGCTGTCCTCGGTACGCGCGAAGCAATATTCGGAACGCAGTAATGCACTACTCCGTGTTTCACAAAGGTAGGATTGATATGATTCGTCACGCGGGAAGTTTCAAAACATCCTCCCTGGTCAATACTGATATCTACGATTACAGAACCTTCTTTCATGTTCTCTACCATTTCTTCGGAAACCACACATGGAGTTCTTCCCAAAGGAGATCGGATTGCCCCGATTACCACATCGGCACGCATGATGGATTTTGCAAGAACTTTCGGCTGCAAAACGGATGTATAAACGCGTGAGCCCAAATCGTTCTGCAAACGGCGCAAACGCGACAAACTGTTATCAAATACTTTCACGGAAGCTCCTAATCCGAGAGCTGCACGGGTTGCAAATTCCCCAACGGTACCTGCTCCCAAAACAACGACTTCGGTTGGCTGCACACCGGCAATTCCGCCCAACATGATTCCTTTTCCTTCGTTGAAAGAAGAAAGCAATTCTCCTGCGATCAAAATGGATGTTGTTCCGGCAATTTCTCCCATTGTACGTACTACAGGAAACACTCCCTGCTCATCACGGATATAATCCCAGGCAATGGCCGTTATTTTCTTTTCGATTAATTTCTGCAGAATGCTTTTCGGCTGAATGCTCAATTGTAAAGCGGAAATAAGGGTTTGGTTCCCTTTCATCAGGTCTACTTCCTCTTCGGAGGCCGGTGTGACTTTCAAAATAATGTCGCATTCAAAAATCTCCTTATTGGAAGGACAAAGCTCCGCCCCTGCTTCGGAATATTCGCGGTCACTGAATTTGCTGGACTCTCCTGCTCCTCTTTCTACCCGGACATCGTGTCCGTTTGCTACTAACAATGAAACGGCTTCCGGAACCAGTGCAACACGCCGTTCCTGGAAACTCAGCTCTTTCGGGATGCCTATTACCAATCTTCCTTTTTTCTTAGCAATTTCCAGCATTTCTTCCATTGGAAGAATATTGCCCTCTTTCAAAAGTTGCTTGAGTAATTCCGGGTCCTTTACCATAAGTCTGCGTCTCCAATTTTAGCCAAACGAAGATACGAAAAAAAGGAATATGAAAGTTCCTGAATCAGGATGTAATTAGAGAAATTCTCCAGGGTCTGAAAAAGGCGAAAAACAGGTTTCAAAATTTCTGAATTCCTAAAAACCAATATTGAAACCGTTCTTAAAATCAACAAGACACACGGGGCTTAAATCGCTTTAAAACAGATACTTAATTAAAAATCTGTTCATATCTTTGTGAAGAAGAGAATTTGTAAATTCTAAAATTTTCAAAGCAGAAAATTTCGATTTTTTGACCTTACAGCTATCCGATCAAAATGAGTTTTAATCAATCCGAATCAACCGCTCACCCGCAGCATTCAGCGTAATGGAAACTTTCACCGCATCTTCCGGCAACAAAGGTTCAATAATCTCTGCCCATTCCACAAAGCAATACGCATCGGAATAAAGCATTTCTTCCACACCGGCATCCAGGGCTTCTTCCACCGAGTTCAGACGGTAAACATCAAAGTGCATCACTTCCCCGAAATAGGGAGAATCATAGGTGTTAACCAGCGAATAGGTCGGAGAACCTTCCGGAGATTCAATTCCCATAGCCCGCAAAACAGCTGAAATAAGGGTCGTTTTTCCCGAACCCATTTCTGCGTAAAAAGCTACAACCTTCCTGTTCCCGATAGCCTCCAGCAATTCTTTGGCAACAAAAGGAACATCGTCCAAATTATGTGCTATCAGTTCTTTCACTTCGATTGTAAAATGACAAATGGGATTAACAATTCCTCCATGGAAATTCCTCCATGCTGGAATGTGTCGTTGTAGTAATTCACGAAATGATTGTAGTTATTGGGGTAAACAAAATAGTCCTGCTCGCGGGTAAATACAAATTCGGCCGACAAGCTCGATTTCGGTAAGCCCACTTTATCCGGGTGTTTGATTGTAAATACTTCTTTGTCTTTGTAGCTCAGATTCCGCCCGGTTTTGTAACGCAGGTTGGTATTTGTACTGCGGTCACCAACGATTTTCACCGGATTCGTCACACGAACCGTTCCATGATCTGTTGTGATAATTACTTTCCCTCCTTTTTCAGCGATTTTCTTAAACATTTCCTGCAACGGAGAATGCTCGAACCACGAAAGGGTCAGTGAGCGATACGCCGCTTCGTCTGCCGCTAGTTCCTTGATCATATCCATTTCGGTACGGGCATGAGAAAGCATGTCCACAAAATTGTAAACGATAGCATTCAGCTGGTTATCCCAAAGCGTGTGGAATTGGTCCACCAATTTCTTCCCGGCATCGAGGTTGGTAATCTTGTGGTAAGACCATTTGATGTTTTTCCCGTTCCGTTTCAGGTTTCCTTCCAAAAATGCCGCTTCCTGCATGTTTTTCCCTCCTTCATCTTCTTCGTTCAACCACAGGTTCGGGAACCGTTTTTCTATTTCCGACGGCATTAACCCGGCAAACAAGGCATTTCTGGCATAATGTGTCGCGGAAGGCAAAATCGAATAGACAATATCTTCCTTTTCAATAGTGAAATAATTCGAAATGATCGGTTTTAAGATCTGCCACTGGTCGTAGCGCAAATTATCGATCACCATTAGAAAAACACGCTCATTCAACAAGGGAAAAACCTGTTCTTTCAACAAATGATGCACCATGTCGGGGGCCTCTTCCTGCCCGTTGAACCAGTCTTCGTAATTATTCTCAATGAAACGGCAGAACAAGTCGTTTGCCTCCTTTCGCTGGGCATCCAGGATTTCGCGCATTCCCTGGTCTTCAATGCCATTGAACTCAAGATCCCAATAAGTCAGTTTTTTAAAGATGTCTTTCCATTCCTCGGCATCCAAACGGCCATTCAATTGCATTCCCAACTGGCGGAATTCCTGCTGGTAGTTTGAATTCGTTTTTTGGGAAACCAATTTGCGGTGATCCAGGTTCTTCTTCAGGCAAAGCAACAGCTGGTTCGGATTGACCGGTTTAATCAGGTAATCGGCAATTTTACTACCGATTGCTTCTTCCATGATCGATTCCTCTTCACTTTTCGTAATCATCACAACCGGCGTCATCGGGGTAATTTCCTTGATTCGCGCCAATGTCTCCAAACCGGAAATACCAGGCATATTCTCGTCCAAAAAGACAATGTCGTAATTGTTTTCCTGGCACTTCTCCACCGCTTCACTACCGTTGTTGATGAGTTCCACCTGGTATCCTTTTGCTTCCAAAAAGAGTACGTGAGGTTTTAGAAACTCCATTTCGTCGTCTGCCCACAGAATCTTTGCTTGCATATCCTAAAGATTAATTAGCTTTGATATTTGATTTATAAAGGTATTCAATTGCGCACAAACACACATCGAAATAATAAAAAGAAAATCATCAACGACCCCGTTTATGGTTTTATTTCAATTCCCGACGAATTTATTTTCGACCTGGTGGAGCATCCTTTTTTCCAAAGACTCAGAAGAATCAAGCAATTGGGAATGACGCACCTCGTTTACCCGGGAGCTTTGCACACACGTTTTCACCATGCTATCGGGGCAATGCACCTGATGGCGCAGGCTGTTGCTGTAATTCGCAGAAAAGGACACGAAATTACTACCGAAGAGGAACGCGCCGTTTTAGTGGCGATCCTGCTGCACGATATCGGGCACGGTCCTTTCAGCCACGCTTTGGAATACGACATTGTGAAAAATGTCAGCCACGAACAGATTTCTTACTACTTCATCCAGGCATTGAAACGCGATTTCCCCGAAAATTCGGACGACCTGGAACGCGCATTGATGATCTTTGCGAATAAATACCACAAAACATTCCTGTACCAATTGGTTTCGAGCCAACTGGATATGGACCGCCTGGATTATTTGACCCGGGATAGCTTTTTCACCGGTGTTTCGGAAGGAATTGTGGGAACGGAACGCATCATCGAAATGCTGAATGTGCACAACGACCAATTGGTGATCGACGAAAAAGGAATTTACAGCATTGAGAAATTCCTGGTAGCAAGACGCGTGATGTACTGGCAGGTTTACCTGCACAAGACGGTTGTTTCGGGCGAATTCATGCTGATCAACATCCTGCGCAGGGCAAAAAAACTGATCCGCGACGGGGAAAACCTGTTTGGCAGTCCTGCTTTGCTGTTCTTCATGAGCCAGGATATTCAAAAAACAGATTTCGAAACGAATCCGGAAATCCTGAACACTTTTGCACAATTGGACGATTTTGACGTGATGGGAGCCGTAAAAGTGTGGCAAAATCACCCGGACAAAGTATTATCCATTCTTTCCAAAAACCTGGTGAACCGCAATTTACATAAGGTGGAAATCGCGAAAGAGCCTTTTAGTCCCGACCGTATTTTGATGGAAAAGGAACTGGTGCGCACGCAATTTCACCTGAACGATGAAGAGATCAATTATTTCGTGTATTCGGAATTGCTTTCGAACAATGCTTACAGCCAAGTCAAACAAACCATTAACCTGTTGAAGAAAGACGGTCAGACGATCGATGTTTCCAAAGCATCCGACAACCTGAATATTTCTGCATTGGCCCAGCCGGTAGAAAAATATTGTTTGTGTTACCCGGTTATCAGACATTAGGATTTTAGACCGAATTTGGTATTATACACCAATCTAAGTCCTGATATCTCAAAAAATCGTTTATTTACACAAATTTTAAAGCTTATGATGATTGTTTGGATTATTCTGGGAGCGATCGGTGGATTGATTGCCCTTGTATTGATTATTGCTGCTTTCAGCAAGAAAGATTTTGCCGTAGAACGCACCATTACAGTCAACAAACCACTACCTGAAACATATGATTTCCTGACCTCTATGAAAAAACAAAACCAGTGGAGTAAATGGAACCGGTTGGACCCGAACATCAAATTGACCTACACCGGGGAAGACAAAACCGTTGGATTTATTTCCAAATGGGAAAGTTCACACAAACAAGTGGGTGAAGGCGAACAGGAGATCAAAAAACTGATCCCGAACCAACGCATCGAAAACGAACTGCGCTTTCTGAAACCCATGAGAAGTATCGCAAATGCCTATTTTACAGTAGCTGATGAAGGCGATAACCGCACACGCGTTGCCTGGGGATTCACCAGCAAAACTCCCTGGCCTTTCAATGCCTTTATGTTGTTCTTCAACATGGAAAATGCCATCGGAAAGGATTTTGAAGAAGGATTGGAAAATATGAAACAAATGATCGAAGCGGAGTAATCCGCTTTTATTTTTTACCGCAAAGAATAAGAAGGACGCAAAGCATGATGTATCCAAAAGACCTTTCATAAGAGAATGAGAGAAATCACATTTTATTGGAATCAATTGCTTTTAGCCATGTTATTTACAATTCTTCTGAGTCCATTTTTCAAGCGAACTTCATTGAAATTGATTAAAAGACCTAATCTTAGATCTGTCAATTTTAAATAGGTCAAAGTCTGTGCAACATGAATATCGCAAAGTTCTCTAACAGCTTTTAACTCAATGATTACCTTGTCCTGAACTATCAGATCCAATCTGAGACCAGAGTCCAGGCATAGATTCTTATATTTTACCGGAAGCTCAACTTGTCTCTCGACTTTTAAGCCCAGTTGTTTAAGTTCATAGTACAAACATGTTTCATAAACACTTTCAAGGAGTCCTGGACCAAGTTGTGTGTGAACTTCAATGGCCACTCCAATAATAATTGAGGATAATTCGTTTTCTGACATATTGAATAGTAGTAAGTTACTATTCTTAAGTTAAGAAAATTTTCATTACAAAGAAAGATGCACTTAATCTTTGCGCTCTTCTTCTCTCTGCGGTTAGCTAAGCACTTCAGAACAAACCTCTTTTCTTTTGTAATGGAAACTAATCCGAAAAATCCACCGGCAGCGCTGCTATAATCTCATCAGCACCTTTCTTTACCGATTCAAAGAATGTTACTATTTCTTCATCGGAAAGGTCGTCAATGAAGTGCTGTTGGAAATGCTCATTCAATCGCTGACTCATTTGATGTTTGATCGCAAATACCAACTCAGCCAACTGTTCCCTGTCAGCAGAAGCATAATCCAGCGCATTCAATTTTTTGCGGAGATTGATCAAATACGATTCTAAAAGTTGTTCTTTCGTCATTACGGAAAGTTACAAAAAATCAACAGGATTCTTTGATAGACATTTACTCTATTTGCGTACTTCTTCTCTTTGCGGTTCCATCAAAACTCTTTACTGCTTAACCAGCATACTTTGAGTAGAAACTCCATCTTTCTTCAACTCCACAAAATATACTCCGCTCTTTAATTCCGATAACGGAATCAGTACTTCTTTTCCATTCGAAAAATCTACCTGCTGCGTTTTAACCACTTCTCCGGAAACGTTCAAAACGCTTAGTTCTATCATTCCCAACTCAAACGCGTTCTCACAACGAAGGGTCACACTTTCTGTCGCCGGATTCGGGAACAAGGTGAAATCCGTTCCTGCAAACAATTCCGCTACGGAAGTGGTATTGGAGAAAACCGTTGTTTGAACTGTTAATGAACAGCCGTTCTGGTCGGTGATTACGCAGGAATAAGTTCCTGCACACAAGTTGGTAGCTGTTGCAGTTGTTTGGTTCTGTGGGTCGTTCCATTGATATGTATAAGGAGAATTCCCCCCCGAAACCACCACAAAGGATTGTCCGTTGCACGTTCCGTAGTCCATTCCGTCGAAACCATTTGCGCTCATTGGACTGGTTGTTTCCACTTCAAAACAAACCTGGTCGGTCAATCCGTTATTGTCCGTTACGGTTACACAATAACTTCCTCCCTGCAGGTTTGTAGCAGTATTCGTGGTTTGAGAACCGGCATTCGCGCTCCATTGGTAAGTATAAGGCCCCTGACCTAAATTCGGATGAACCGTTACGCTTGTTCCACCTGTCTGGCATCCGCTTCCTGCATACGTCAAAGTCAGGTTCAAACCGAAATTCGTCGGGATGGTTACAAGTGCATCCATTTTCACCGGCAAGTGATCCGAAGCGTAATACAAAGCGCGCACCACCGAATCCGGGTATTGGGAATTCGTGCCGGCCAGGATACTTTGATTGTAGTGATTCCCGTCGTTACCGATCGCTTTATACGAATTCGCTGTGTATTGCAGCAGGTTCGACCCATTCATCACGTTTTGCGAAACAAGGATGTGATCGAATCGGTCATCCAGTCCGCCGGTAACACCGCAATCCGTTGAGCCGCTTGCACGTGGCGATTGTGTATGAATGGCAGCAAACGAAGCATTGGTCGTCCAGTTTCCGGGCATATTCAGCGGATCTTTCAGGAAAGTTGTACCACCGCTCACCAGGTTTTGGTAACCGACTTCCGAGCTGCGGTAGGTATTCAAGTCTCCGCAAACAAACAAATGCCGTCCCTGTGGTCTGTTGTCAAGCACCGAACGAAGCAACTGTGTTTGAGCCGCACGATCGCTCAGGTCAGCGCTTGCACTTCCGGCTTTCAAATGGCACATAAACACTTCGATAAAACAGGTATCGTGGTGTTGTGGCAACGTATTGTCATTCACATAAAGAATGTAATGACTGATATCGCGCGGAGAAGTCTGTACAATACGCTGTTCTTTCAAAGTCAGTTTCGCGGAATTGTAAAACAGCATGTTCTGCAAATCACCGCCAAACGAGTTGTTCACCCATTGCGCACGCTGGTAATATGTCGTTCCGAAAACATTCAGAGCCCGGTTCAATACACTGTCGCAACCTGCCGGAGTTTGGATCTCACACCCCACGAAAATATCCGGCTTGAGATACTGCATGATCTTGCGCAAAGAATCCGCACGGTTCGGCAGGTTCACATTCCCGGAACCACAATCCGTTCTTCCGTTCGGAAAATTGAGCAGGTTGTAGGAAACAATGCGCACGGGAACAGTTTGGGCAACAACAGCCGTCATCCCGAAAATCATCCCAAAAACAAGTAAAGCGTATTTCATACTGCAAAATTACGACGGAAAACTCCCGCAAACCAATATTAATTCAGGTAAACCGATATAGCAACTATAAAGTTTCCTGCAGAACGCCGCAAGGAACGCTGAATAATATTTCCCCCAGATCTAGCTTCGCTGAACTTACGTTTCGCGGATGACGCAGATAAAGGTTTTACTCAAAGAAGAGTTGTAAACTTTATCTATATTGCATACATGTTTTTCAAATTCTTAAAAAAACAACCGAAAGAACTCACTTCGGATGATCAGGAAATATTACTTCAGATATTGGAGATTATTAAGTCAACAATCAATCCTGAAACGGAGCTCATTTTTTCATATTTCGAGAGTGTCGAAAAACTGATCCGGGAATTAGATGAACTCTCTGAAGCTGTTAAGAATGGAAATTTAGAATCTTTAGAAGAATTATCCATGCATTTTGCACCTACCTCAAGCTTTCAGGAACTCTCCATTCAAAACGGCTGGTCCGACGAATATTTGAAATTGGCTGAAAGCTTTGACCGCATTTACAGTAATTACAAATAATGTATCAAACACCATTTCCTGGTGTGCTTCGTGTTCTTCGTGGTCAACCATTCGCAATTAATAACTACTTTCAATTCCTAAAACCCAAAATCCCATGAAACAATCTTCCTTCCTCATTCTCATTCTCGCTCTCGTTCTTCATTCCTGTAGTACGGAAACAAAAAAATCGCTTGCTGCCAGTGACGAATTGAAGAAGTACATCCTGGAGCGGTATCAAACTTCGGATGTGACTGCAACTATCGGGAAAACATTTAAGAACGGGAAAACCGAAAGCACTTTCGAAATCAGCGTGGGGAAAAGTACTTTGATCGATAACTCCAAATCTGACCCGGAGCAATTCGCATCAGATATCGCTTTGCGCCTGTATTCCAGCCTGGACCAAACGGAGCGCAGGAAATACGATATTTTCGCTGTCAGGATTACCAAAAAGAACCGCACCACCGAAATACGGTATCCGAACAACAGTTTGCAGGAAGCAACCAACAACCTGACCTGGCTGGAAGGATACTTTTTACTGATCGATGATAAAGAGTATGAAAATGCCAAACTGCAATTCGATCCTGGAGTCGACACAGCCTCACTTGATCTGAAAACGCTCTACGAAACACTATCCAACCGATTCGGTGAACTTAAAAACAGGGATTTGCAAAGCTTTACCATCGGGGAAACCCAAATGAACGGCAAAACGGTCAGAGCCATGAAAGCAACTTACATTTTGTTCTACGAAAAACATTACCTCTTAACGCATTACATTTTGCTCATGGATAAACCGGGCCGTAAACTGACGGCTATCGACGTGGAGTAAGTGAGTTGTACAACGAGGCGTCTTAAACACAGAGAATAGTTTTCAGTAAATGTGGCTCAACAAACCCGAATGATTATTAACTTCGGTACTCCAATAATCCTTCTTATGCATTTTAAAATTCTTTCAATCGCAGTTTTATCCTGCTTCCTGTTCTCCTGTGGCGGGAACGAAAACAAAGAAACCGGAAATGATTCCCTGAAGAACCTGCCCATCGAAAAACAGTTGGAAAAAGCCGATTTGCTGAAGGGAGTTCCTTTCAAGAAATTGCCGGTAGTCGATTCCACCAGTTTCGATGATTTCGAGGGAAAAACAGTGCTTTCGAAAGAAATTGCCACCAAACTAAAATTGAAAAGTGACGATCCGGAGCACCAGCACTTTTATTCGCGGTATCGCGTGGCGCTTTCGGATAAGATCGACGCGGTGGTGGTTACATTGGCCGGTGAATTTGAAATGCAAACTTTTTTAATTTCCTATACCAAAGAAGATTACAAAGTCATCGACAAGGTGGTGATTGCCTACGATGAGATCGCCGAATCTGCATTTTCCTCTATCGGAAAAGTTTCCAAAATCGGTATTGTAGTGACCAATTACAACTACATGGATGAAGAACCTGTAATCGAAACACTCAACTACGAAATCGAGCCGTCCGGTAAGTTTGTTAAGAAGCACTAACATACAAATGACAATTTTCTTGGAAGACCTAATCGTTTTCGAAAAAACAATTCAAAACGGCGCTTTGGTGAACAAGATCGGGCACCTGTGCAGTAAATGACAGTAAATTTTTCATACTGTTTGAGGCGGTACGCTGAGTTTATGAAAAATTCTGTCATAACCTGCTAACAGGTCGATTGGTTTACCCGCGCCTAGACCTTTTTGGCTACACCTTTTTACGGCAATGGTAAAAAGGTGGAAAATGATTATCTTGGAGGATGCAACAAGAACTTCATCCCTGGAATTGGTTCGCACCGGAAAACAGCCGTGTTCTCATTGTCGGGACCTTCCCGCCGACCAAACGGAACTGGTCCTTCGATTTCTTTTACCCGAATAAGGCGAATTTTTTCTGGAGGATCATGGCACGCATTGCCGAAACGGAAATTCAGTATCCGAGCGGAGAACTCGCTGTAGAGGAACGAAAAGACATCCTCAGAAAACTGCGTGTAGCAGTTACAGATATGGGCCGTCACATTCAGCGCAGCGGGAACAGTTCGCTGGACGAAAACCTGAGCATCGTCGAGTACATGAATATCTTCCAGATACTGGACGAAAATCCAGGTATACACAAAGTCATTTTTACCAGCAGCTCGGGGAAAGAAAGTGCTGCTCGATGGTTCAATAACTTTCTGGCAACACACGACATCAAACACCGCTTCCCTACCGGGAAAAGACCGATCAAAAGCGCTTTTCAATACCGCGACCGGACGATCGAACTGGTGGTTTTGTATTCTACATCTCCACGTGCCGCGAACCGTTTTTCTTTTGAGGATTTGGTGGAGTTATATAGAAATGAGATCGTAGACTAGCCCGATGATTCGCAAACTATGTCTGCTAATAAAACTAAACCTGCCCGAATTATTTTTTAGAATGAATTTTAGATCAGCTGAAAAAGGATTTGAATGGCGATCAGGTGAACAAGATCGGGCACCTGTGCAGTAAATGCCAGTAAATTTCTCATACTGTTTGAGGCGCAGCTGAGTTTATGAGAAATTCTGGCATAACCTGCTAACAGGTCGATTGGTTTACCACGCCTAGACCTTTTTGGCTCCACCTTTTTGTGGCAATGACAAAAAGGTGGAAATCTATTGCCGCAATTTTAGTTTATTTTAAGTTTCTATAATGCACTATTCCGTGTATCTTTAAAACTGTCAAACGATTTAAATACTCCATTATGAAGCCAGGTTTGCATCTTTTATTATTCGTTCTGTTTTCTTTTTTCGTCACTCAGCTGACGGCGCAAAAGGAATTCGAAGGCGTTATCAAGTATAAACACACGGTGACTCCCAAAGAAAAAAGCTACGATGTCAATTACGACTATTCCGCATTGGGACAAAAATCCGAATACTATTATAAAAAAGGCAATTACAAATTCGTGAACCATGGCGGACTATTTGCCGGCGATTTATTCCGGGCTTCGGAGGTTGCCAATTATTTGCCCATGAGTAAATCCGACACTGCTTACCGGGTCGACGGAACCGTTACCGACATGGATGTAATGGATGTGGAAGTGAAGGATTACGAAGAAAAAATCCTAGGCCATTCCTGCGTTGTGGTGACCTTAAAACTCATTCCTTCCGGACAAGACGGACCAATTTCTTACCGCAGGTATTACTGCTCCAAAGATTTCCCGGTAGACCCGGATCATTTTAAGAATTGCAAAGGAAATGCATACAATGTCATTTATGAAAAATCGCAGTCTTTGCCTTTGAAAATCGAGTTTGAATGGCCCGACAGAACCATCACCTGGGAAGCGTATGCGGCCACTCCTCAAAAAGTAAATAGCAAACTATTCGAAATCGGAAAAAAATGGGTCATTGTCCCGATTAACTAATGCAAATCAAAGCTCACACCATTAACAACGTTTCCATTGCGGAAATAAATGCGGAAGGTTTGATCATCGAAAAGGAAGAAGACGGGCTTGACCTGTTGGGAAATCTCTATTACCAGGGTTTCGACCGGATCATTATCCATGAAAAGAACCTCACTCCTGCTTTCTTCGATCTGAAAAACAGGATGGCCGGAGAAATTCTTCAGAAATTTTCGAATTACCGGGTCCGCCTGGCCATTGTAGGAGATTTTTCTGCCTGCACCGGGAAAAGCATCACTGATTTCATGTACGAATCCAATAAAGGGAAACTGATCAACTTTTTAGGATCAACGGAAGAAGCACTGAACAAATTAGCGCAGGGATAGTGATTCCTGAAAAAAGAGAATAGTCAATTATAAGGACTAATTTTTCTTACTTTTATCCCCGGAAATACAACAATCAACTGAACAAACCAATGGACAACATCCTGATACGCTTATTAGAGCGCTCCAAACTCACCAAAGAATTATTGGAATTCTGGCAATACGGAAATACGGAAAATTTCTGGTGCGGATATGTAATCGATTACAATGAAACACTGGTTTCGATCCAGCATTATTCCAAATACGGGATGAAAGACGGCATCCTGATCTGGCCGATCGATAAGATCCAGAACATTGATTTCCAGAACGATTACATTTTTTGCCTGCAACACATCATCGAACAGGTCAACGATCAATCGGGATATCCGATCCATTTCAATTTGCCGAACCACGACGAATGGCAATTCGACATGCTGGTACAACTGGAGGGCGACCAGGCTTTCCTGACCAGTACGGAACTCAACGGCGGAAGTTTATTTACCGGTTTCATTGAAGATGTTACGGAAGAGGATTTTGTGATCGCATGCATCGGGTACACCGGCAATAGCGAAGGAAAATCGCTGTATAAAGTCAATGAAATCACCGGCTTCCATTTGGATGATATGGACAACCAAAAACGGTTCAAGTTGTATCACTGGAAAAAATAACCTTTATCCAACTCAAAATGAAAAATAAATCAAGCGAACAAATGGTCTTTCCCATTATAGTTGGAGCTTTCTCACTTTTTAAATTGGTGCAAAATATCCAAACCCCGGTTATTTCTTCCATACTGGTTTCGCTGTTAGGCCTTGCAGGAGTAGCACTTTTTTTCAGTGGAAAAAAACCAGCAGGCAGCTTGTTCTATATCTGGATCATTTCCCAATTGGTAACTTACCAAACCCCGAGCTTCATCTATTTTACAGACCAGGTTTCATTGTTTCATCTCGGGATGACATTCCAATCGCCGAATTCGGTATTTGCCATCAATTTTGTCCCGCTGTTTTTCTTCATCGGTTACCGAATATTGAAAATGTATGACCTGATCGGTAAAAATGTGAGTATCAGGCCATTTAAAGCTGATTCGCCGTTAACACCAATAGAAGGCGAAATTTCAGCAATTATAAATCGCGGAAAAGAAGGCAGATGGCTGAAAGTCGATTTTCAGAATGACAGTCAGGAACCGCAATCCGTATTGATAAAACCCAAAGGAGACGAACGCTTTTCCAAAAAGAAATCCATTCTTGGTTTTGTAAATGACTTTAGTGGCGGACAAAAATTCATTGACTGGGGAAAAGTGCGCCTGAAGTGAAAGATAGCAGAATAGTAAAGCAATGGGTATCTAATAAAAAGGATTCCGTATTTATTTCTGAAGAATTGCTCTATTACGGCAAATTCCTTTCAGGAAAAAATGCTGAAAATCTCAACCCCGAAGATTTAAATAAGTTGGTATCAATTCCCCTTTCCTATCTCAGGTCATTTCAGATAGACCGGAAGAAAAAAACAACCACCCTCGAATATGGAAAACGGTCGGAATCCACGATTTTGATCCGATGGGAAAGTATGGATTCGATAAACGACTTTAAACATTTCCTGTTAAACCGGTTTCCCGGTTCACACATCTTAGCAAGAGAACACAAAGTAAAATCAAAAACAAAAGGGGCAGCAGCTGCACTTATCATCATTCCCAGTGTTTATATGATTGCATTGGTAACAAAAACCGATAAACCCTATTATTCCGGATCCCGAAGATTTAGCGATGCAATGATAGCCTTGTTCCAGGCATTATCGTCCATGGGAATTTTGATGTTGACTATTTTGTTTGGTAGTTTGTTCCTGGTAGCTTTACTATCACTGGTTCATGCCCGGAAAAGAAGTGCAGATATCACAATGATTCAATTAAGATAAATTAAGTAGGATTTCAAAATAAAGGGGCGTAACTTGAGTCACAAACACACAAGTTATGATCAAATCTCATATTATTTCAATCATTTACCTGCTTACAGCGCTGCTTATCGGATTATTTGCGTTCCTCGAATGGTCAGAATCCCTGGATATTGCGCTTCACGAAATCTATTTTGCAGTCCCAAAAGGTATAGCGTGGCTGGTCCTTGCATTTTGCTTTTTAATATTCTGGGCAATTTCCCTGACCTTTGAACTTAACAAAAAACCGATCAACCCTTACTTTTTCGGAGCGCATTATTTGCTCACGGTCATTGGCCTGGCCGTCTTTTATTTCGCCTTGCCACAGGAAGTTTCGACAACACCCTATATGGAAGATTTCAGCATTTCCGAAGAGCAAACCGAACACACCATCAATACGGTAGATGGAGCTCCGTTTATTGTTTACCTGATAATCGGCGCACAAGTGATTTTTGTTTTGAATGTATTGCTTTCGCTATTAAAAGCCAGAAGAATCCGGAAAGTACAGAGTTAATTGGACCAGGAGCAGAAGTTTGTAACATTTCCACCCACTTTCAGTCTTAGTAAGTAAATGACCGAATTCGCAATTCGCAATTCGCAATTCGCAATTCGTAATTCGTAATTAGATATTAGTACATTTAGCTCCAATTAAAATACCGATCCGAATGAAACAGATCCTTACCCTTTTACTTACAACCACTTGCGCGCTTACAGCCGTTTCTCAAACCAAAACAAAAACCCCTGATTACACCAAAAGGCTCTCCGGAGTTGAAAAAGAACTGGAAAAAGTACTGGCAGACCAAAAAGTGGCCGGTTATTCCGTGGCCGTTGTTTACAAAGACAAAGTGATCTACAGCAAAGGTTTCGGTTACCGCGATGTAGCAAACAAAAAACCGGTAACTCCGAATACTTTATTTGCGATCGGTTCTTCCAGCAAGGCATTTACTGCTGCTATTTTAGGCCAATTGGAAAAAGAAGACAAACTGAAACTGGATGACCTGGCAAGAACACATCTTCCTAAACTGGAATTTAAGTACGATTACATGAACACAGGAATTACGATTCGCGATATGATGTGCCACAGAACCGGCCTTCCACGCTTCGATTATTCGTGGTACCTGTTTAATACAAGTAACCGCGACAGTTTGATCCAGCGCGTGAAATACATGGAACCGAATGCAAAACTGCGTCAGAAATGGCAGTACAACAACTTCATGTTCCTGGCTCAGGGAATGATTGCAGAGAAAATCACGGAAAAAAGCTGGGAAGACAATATCCGTGAGCGTTTCTTCAAGCCCCTGAACATGACTCACAGCAACACGGACATCTTCGCTACGCAAAAAGATGCGGACGCTTCCCTTCCCTATACGGTCGATGAGAAATTGGAGATCAAAAAACTGGATTACTACCATATCAACGGAATGGGACCGGCAGGAAGTATCAATTCATGTGCAAACGATATGGCAAACTGGGTTTCAACCTGGATTATGGGCGGAAAATTCAAAGGAACGGAAATCATTCCTGCCTCTTATGTAAGAGAAGCATCCAGTTCACAAATGGTCGTTTCAGGAGGAAGGCCGGGCGTTCATCCCGACATTCAGTTCAAAAACTACGGTTTGGGATGGTTCCTGGAATCCTACCGCGGACATTATTTGGTAGAACATGGCGGAAACATCGACGGCTTCTCCGCAAGCGTGGGCTTCTACCCTTCCGATTCCATCGGGATTGTGGTATTGACCAACCAAAACGGTTCCGCTGCAACAGGCATTGTACGCAATATCCTTTCCGACAGATTATTCGCTCTGGAGCTCATTCCATGGAACGCGGATGCAAAAAAGGCACAGGAAGAAATGGCCGAAATGTCGAAAAAAGGGGAACAAAGCAAAGACACCATGCAGGTTAAAAACACCCATCCTTCCCATCCGCTTGCAGATTACGCAGGTTTGTATGGAAATTCTGCCTTTTCGGAATTTAAGGTTCAGTTGAAAAACGATACTTTATTTACGGTTGTAGCAGGAAAAAAAGTATGGCTGAAACATTACCATTACGACGTGTTTTCGATAGAATCGACAGATCCTGCAGACCAGGGAGATGGCGATAGTCAATTCTTCATCAATTTCGGAACAGCAAACACCGGAAAAATTGAAAGTGCCTCCATCGAAATGGATGAACCCGGAAAACCGACCGTTTTTGAACGAAGAGCCATCAAAGTCCATTTATCCGGAGACGACCTGAACAAATACGTAGGTGATTACGACCTGGAAGGGTTGACCGTGAAAATTTACCTGAAAGGAACCACTCTCATGGTATTGGTTCCCGGACAACCGGATTACGAAACGGTTTCCGTAGGAAACGACACCTTCAATTTAGCCATTGCAAAAGGCTACAGCGTCAAATTCACCGTTGAGAACGGGGTTTCCAAAGCAGTGACCTTTATTCAGCCGAACGGAAACTTTACGGCAAAACGCAAATAGCACGAAGGCTTTTATGGATAGTATGCGTCATCCTGTGCGGGAAAATGGTTTCTGCACAGGAACAATACAATCTGAATTTAGCCTAAAGACAGATACACAGAAGTGTAACCCGAAAAACGATCAAAAAACAGCAAAATTGGTTGCGCAGGGGTTCTGTATAGATATCCCCAGTGTCAAGTATAGGTCAAGTATAGATATAGTATCAAAAAGTTAAGAAATTAACTTCCGGTTTTACTGCATTTCAGGAAATCCCGGTTCAAAAACACCCATTTCAGTTCCGCATTTCCGGTATTCGGAACCTCCTCTCCATTTCACACACATGTGAAGTAAAAATCGTATATAAACTCGTCTGTTCATTCGAAAAGCCAATAAAACCTAAATCCGGCAGAAGTAAAAACCGATGAATTAAATTCAGGTATACTTAAATGAAAGACATGAAGCATTCATTACTTTGTTTTTCAACCTGCATCCTTTTCACCGCCTCTTTTTTTGCACAGGAAACGGATTCCCTTAAGAATCACTGGCTGACCATTCATGCGCAAACAACGGTTATCAATCAGTTCAAACCGCATTTCCATGCACCTTATTCCGGGGAGAACAGCCTGGAAAAGGAACAGGAAAATAAAACCTCCATTACATCCACCCTGTATCTGGGTGCCCGGTTATGGAAAGGAGCAAGTATTTATTTCAACCCGGAAATTGCAGGAGGTTCTGGTTTAAGCGGCGCTTTGGGAATCGGTGATGCTACAAACGGTGAAACATTCCGCGTGGGAAGTCCTGCACCGCAGCTTTACCTGGCACGCCTGTATTTCACCCAACGGTTTGCCCTGACCAAAGAAACAACGTACCAGGAAAGCGACCAGAATCAATTGGGAATGTTTGTTCCCGAAAGCTACCTTTCACTAACGATTGGTAAAGTTTCCATTACTGATTTCTTCGACGACAACGAGTACAGTCACGATCCCAGAACACAGTTTATGGCCTGGTCCCTGATGGATTTCGGAGCCTGGGATTATCCGGCAAATACCCGCGGTTATACGCCAAGTGTCATACTGGAATACATTTCTCCCGATCACGAAGTCCGTTATGCCGTTTCCCTGCTTCCTGTGCAGGCAAATGCAAATACCATGGACTGGGACATTCGCCGGTCTGCTTCCCATAACTTCGAATACGTACACAGGCATCAGATCAATAACCTCGAAGGCGCCGTGCACTTCCTCGCCTACTTCAATACGACCCAAATGGGAAATTACCGCCAGAGTCTCAACGGTTTGGCAGACAGTTTAGCTCCCGACATTACTTCCGTGCGCGCCTTCGGAAGATCCAAATACGGCTTCGGGATCAATGCAGAACAGGCTGTGAGCGAAACTATCGGCGTGTTTTTGAGAGCCAGCTGGAATGACGGGAACAACGAAACCTGGGCTTTCACGGAAATCGACCATAGCATCAGTGCCGGAGCGGTTTGCAAGGGAAATAAATGGAAACGTCCGGATGATGAACTTGGACTTGCCTATGTTACGTCGGGGCTTTCCAAACCACATCGCGATTACCTGCAAGCCGGAGGACTGGGTTTTATTCTCGGAGACGGCCAGCTGAATTATGCCTGGGAACATTTGACGGAACTTTATTACTCGGCCGCTTTGATAAAAGACAACCTGTTCCTGAGCGGTGCTTACCAGTTTTTGGTAAACCCGGGATATAACAGAGACCGCAGAGGCCCCGTACATATTTTTTCACTCCGGCTTCATCTAACCATCTAGCGAATCAGTCCGCGATGCTTTCTGCTCATTTTTAATTGACATTGAACCGGAATTTAGCTAGTTTCAAATCATTATTTTTACAACCATTATTACTGAAAAATATGACAAAAGAAATTTGGCTGAATTTGCCGGCTAAAGATGTGGATGCTTCACAGGCATTTTTCACAACAATCGGTTTCACACCCAAACCGGAACGGTCTGCTCCCGGAGATCGTGCTTGTTTCCAGGCGGGAAAATCCGTTGTGATGTTATTCAATGCGGAATCATTCAAGCATGTCAATGGCGGACTGGAAATGAACGACACTTCGAAAACCGCTCAAATGCTTATCTCATTTGATGCAGAAAGCAGGGAAGAAATCGATGAACTGGCTGAAAAGGTGAAAAAAGCCGGTGGAAAAGTGTTTGCTGAACCGGCAGAAATCCAGGGCTGGATGTACGGTTTTGCTTTTGCAGACCTGGACGGACATCGCTGGAACGGCCTTTACATGGATTTTTCAAAAATGTGAGAATATCTACTTAATAATTATTGAAACGCACTACCATGAAAGGAGTTAAAATTACATTTTGGGTCAGCACCAGCCTGATCGGTTTATTCATTATTCCCGGAGTTTTCTTCTTGAATGCTCCACTTGCCAAAGAAGGCATGAGACATCTGGATTTACCACTTTGGTTCCACTGGGAACTGGGAATTCTAAAAGCAATCGGGGCGTTGGTACTGCTCTTGCCTTTTGCAGGAAACCGCATCAAAGAATGGGCTTACTTCGGTTTATTCCTCGATGTTTTGTCGGCATTTTATGCATTGGCATGGACAGACGGAATGCAGGGTTCGACATTCTTCCCGCTCGTTATTTTTGCATTGCTCGCAATTTCCTACTGGAGCCATCACAAATTGAATAAAGTCTTTAAATAACATACGATTCCATGACACAGGAAATTAAACAAATACAGGCAGGACTTGAAGAAGTTCGCCAGGAAGTAGTAAACCATCCCAGCTACAAAGCGATCCAATCGATCGAAGACATCCGCATTTTTATGGAACACCATATTTATGCGGTTTGGGATTTTATGTCGCTGCTGAAAGCACTTCAAAATCAATTGACGTGCACACAGGTTCCATGGTTTCCCGTTGGTTCCGCAGAAGTACGCTACCTCATCAATGAGATCGTGTGCGGGGAAGAATCCGACCTGGCTTCGGAAGAAGATGTGAAAAACGGAGACGGTATCCGTAAAAGCCATTTCGAATTGTACCTGGAAGCGATGGAGCAAACCGGGGCTTCACGTGAAGGAATCGATGCGCTTTTTGCTCAAATCCAGCAGGGGAAAACCGTGGAGGAAGCTATTGAAGCAGTTTCTATTCCTGAAGCGGCAAAACGTTTCCTCCGCTTTACATTCGAGGTCATTGCAACAAAAAAACCGCATGTGATCGCGGCTGTATTTACCTTCGGAAGAGAAGACCTCATCCCGAATATGTTCCACAACATTGTCAGCGATTTGAATGCCAAATTCCCGGCTCAATTGACCACGTTCAAGTTCTACCTGGACCGTCACATTGAAGTGGACGGAGATCATCACGGACACCTGGCCCTTCAGATGGTCAGCGAATTGTGTGGAAACGACTCTCAAAAATGGGAAGAAGCGAAAACCTACTCGATCAAATCCCTGGAAATGCGCAAGCAATTGTGGGATGGCGTGTATGAAGAAATGAAAAAACACCAACCGGTATAAATACGTAACACTTTGCGTTCTTTGTTCGATCAGGGGTAATTTTTACCGCAAAGAAACAGAGGACGCAAAGGTGTTATTCAGAATGCCTTATAGAGGACTAATATTTTTAAAACACAATAGTTTTTTTCTCTTAATAACAATAAAGGGCTCACTCAAAAACTTTGCGCTCTTCTTCTCTCTGCGGTTAATGAATATCATTCCGTAAAATTTTCTTTGCGTTTCTTCCAGGTTGCATAAGAATAGGTCACCCCGTTTTCCACGCTCACCACACGGCCGTCTTCCAGGATCACGATGTTCGTCAATCCTTCCGGGTACAATACTTTTCCTTTGAGATCAATGAGGAAGATCTTCCCATCTTTAAACAGGAACTGGTTCTCATCCAGGTAATCAGACATCACAGCTTCTTCGCGGAGCAGTACGTTGTTGAAATCACGCGCTTCATAACCCGTCGGTGTTTTCACAAAACCGGTTTCATTGATCACCAGATCAAAAGCAGGTGCCTGAAGAAAAGTAGTTTGGCCGGGAACTTTCCCTTCGAAGAATTCCATATTGTACCACTTGTTTCCTATTCTCGCACGCAGGAAATATTTCCCGAAGCCGGAAGATGCAATAAAAGCTTCATCCAAAACCGGTTGGATCTTTTCATCCAGGTTGTAATCATACACGCCGAATTTCCCGTTCTTCTCCACGATAAAAGCTGCATCCGGAACATAATTTACCCGGTTGTAAATCGCTGGGATTTCCTTTCGCAGGTTCAGGCTTAAAATCCCATGAAACCCGCCTATTCTCGTAAAACATTGTTCGTCGTAATCCCGGTATGGAAATTCAACCGGAATGCTATTTTCTTTGCTGGCCCCGAATCGCAGTTCGTCGTATTGGAAAGGAAAAAGGGTGTCGGCATAGGAAGAAATGATCCCCCATTTTTTATCCGTTCCTTTCGCCAAAAAGTGAATGCCGTCCCAGGTTTGCAGAATTTCCGTGTATTGATAGGGAATCACCGCTGTCTTTTTATCGTAGGTATCTTCAAAATCCGAATACATTTCTGATCCTTTGAATTTCCCTTTTTTGGAAATGCCCCTTTCGGTATTTACGGAATAAAAAGTGCGTCCTTTGTGATCCACATAATGCTTTTCATCTTCTCCCAGGCGATAGATCAAAGCAAGGCCGTCGAGCAGGTAGAAAAAGCCCGGTGACGGACGGTCTGCCCGGAACACGGATCCCCAAGCAATGTCTGCCGCGCCCCAAAGATTTCCGGAACGATACTCCAATAAACTGCTGGAAAGCGGGCTTTGGAAAAGGGTGTCTGCATCCAAATCACGCACTTTTCCATTCCAGGAAATAAATCCGAATGTTCCATGTGCGTTTTTGAAGATCGTAAAAGGTGTTCTGAAAGCAGGATGCAGATTTTCCGGCTCGGTTCCCCGATAAGCATAATAATTCCCGAAATCGTCTACATAACCATTGGCATGTTCCGGGTCAAACTCCTGGACACTCCGGGTATCTGCGCCAATATAATTCAGGCTTCCGAAACTCTTCTCCAGTTTACCCCGTTCCACAAAAGCAGAATCTCCCACCAGTTCGCAGAGTATGTAAACGGTGTCTTCCGGCTTTTTGAATGCGTAGAATTGATTTCCGACGTGATAAATATCCAGGTAGTCGTAATCAGATCGTTTTCCGTTTGAAAGGCCGAAAGCCATCCGGTCAACTTCGTTCTTATAAATCCAAACAATCGATCCGGAAGGATGAATGCCTTTACTCACGAACGTGATTGTTTTCTCCCAACCGGAAACCACTTGTTCGTTTTTCAGGTCGTAAATCGCTGTCAGAAGTTCAAAGTCGTCTCCACTTGTCATCTTTTGGACATATACAAAGTCTTCAAAAAGAGGCTCGGTGTAATAGTTTGATGTCATTTCTCCATCTTCCGTGTAGACCCACGACAGTTTGACCGGAACACTTACAAAAACAAAGGTATCAACCGCCTGGTTAAACAGGTTATGGATCACCTGTTCCGTTCCGGTAAATCCGAACTTCCACTCCATAAATTCCTGGACATCCACATAAGGAGAATAGGTGATTTCGAATTGACTGTTCAGCGTTGCCAGCTTTTTGGTCAACCTCAAACTCATCTCGTTCTTATCCGGGTTCACCTCCGAAACTTCCGTAAAAACAGAATCGGAAATTAACGTTCCGTCTGCTTTCATGAGCACGTATTCCGGAGCACCCAGGCTATAATAACCACCAGCTTCCGGACTGTAGAAATAGGGCGATTTATCCAACACCAAAATATAGTCTGCCGGTGCTGCATTTTTCAATGCATATGGAAAGGATTTTACGCGTTCAACAGTGGAATATTCGAAAGGAACAACAACAGTTCCTTTTTGGTCGATAATTCCCGATTTTTCGTCTTTGCGAACCATAATCAGCCCCGCTTCCAAAAGCACGTCTTCTTCGGATAATTTGACCTCCGCATCCAGGTCGCTCGCTATGAGTTCCGTACCGAAATACAAATCCATGGTCCCGTTTTCAGTTCGTGCCTCGAAATAACTGTAAACTTGCGTAATCTCTTTGTAGTTTGCCGGAATTGGCCGGTCAAATCCTTTCGGTAAAAATCCCTGCAATTCCCCGTCAAAAAACCGAATCCCCCAAGGCTCGATTTTCAAATCCGTATATGCCGGTTCAAGGACTGACTTCCCGGTGTTCCGGTTGACCAACCCCACTTTCCCGTTTACTTTGATGAATTTGAGGGTATCGTTTTCCCGTTCCGGGTCCATCTGGCAAAAGCCCTGAAATGCCAGGAAGAGGAAGAAAATAGCTGGTAGCTGCTTCATGTAGTTTATTTGAAACGAAATTACGGAAGTCGATTTTCGCAGCAATAAGCCATTTGCAGTATTTGTATAAAAACAGTGGAGACGCGATTAATCGCGTCTCCACATGTAATCATTGTTTTTTCACTTCCACCTTCGGCGGGATCAATTTGTAAATAATCGGTGTGACAACCCGCGAAAGCAAAGTAGAACTGATCAATCCTCCGATCAATACAATGGCCAACGGCGAAATCAGCGGATTGGTAGAAATTGCGATCGGTATCAATCCTCCGATTGCTGTGAGCGATGTGAGTACGATCGGTAAGAAACGGACTTCTCCGGCTTCACGGATCGCTTCGTCCAGGGTTCGCCCTTCTTCACGCAGGTGATTGGTAAAATCAACGAGCAAAATCGAGTTTTTCACTTCAATTCCAGCCAATGCGATCAATCCGATTACCGCAACGAAGGAAAGCGAATTCCCTGTCATCCAAAGCGCAATCACCGCTCCTACAATTCCAAGCGGAATAACCGACAATACGATCAGCGTACTTTTGAATGTTTTGAACAACAGGATCAGTACGGCGACGAACAGGAAAACCGTAATCGTAATAATGGTATTGAAACCACCGAACGATTCGTTGCGCGATTCAAATTCACCTCCCATTACATAGGAATAACCACGCGGAAGCTTCTTCGCATCCATTTTCGCAATTACTTCATTGATCAGGTTGTCTGCCAAAACCCCTTTTTGGGCAAAAGCACTCACCGAAACCGTGCGGACCTTGTTCAGGTGATTGATGAATAAAGGAGAACTTTCCAGTTCCAGGCGCGCGATCTGGGAAAGTAAAATGGCTTGCCCCTGCTGGTTATTGATGTACAATTGATTGAACACATCCAAAGTTGCGCGCTCACCTTTATGCGTAGTCAGCAACATCGAAAACTCGTCGTTGTTCTGATCTGAAAATGTTCCCAGGTCGACTCCGGCAATTGCCAGGCGCACTGTCCGGTCAATATCAACGGTATTTATCCCCAAAGCACGTGCTTTTTCTTTAGAAATGACCAGTTTGAAATCGGATTTCAGGTTGCTCACCGGGTTGTTGACGTACATGGTTCCCGGGGTTTCCTTCAACAAGGTTTCCACTTCCTGGGCCAGTTTTCGCAAGGTATCCAGGTTATCTCCCGAAAGGCGTACTTCAACCGGGGCAACCATCGGCGGGCCCTGTTCGAAATTCTTCACTTCGATCTTGGCTCCAGGGTACTCATCGAAGATGGAACGCAAATGATCCGCAATTTCCTGTTTCTTGTCAACGCCTGTATGCTTATCCAGCTGAACGAAGACCTGTGCGAAATCCGTGCGTTCGTTTTCCTGCGCTACGTTGTAATAAACCTGCGGGTTACCTTTCCCCACATTGGAAGCGTAGTATTTCACTTCCGGAATTTTGCTTAATTCCTTCTCGACGTATTTCGTAATCTCATTCGTGTGATTCAGGTTTGTCTGCAAAGGCGCCGAAACATTCACCATGAACTGCGGTTTTTCCGAAGCCGGGAACAAACTGAAACCGATTACCGGGAACAAAGCCAAAGATCCGACAAAGATCGCCAGTGCTACGGTCAACGTAATGATGGGTCTTTTCAACGCTTTATCCAGCAACACGGAGTAAGTACCGGAAATGGCTTTTTGCAAAGCTCTCAGGAAAATATTCCCGTCGTGTTGTCCCTGGTGTTGTTTCAGCAAACGGCTCGACAAGAACGGGATAATCGTGAGCGAAACCAGCATGGAAGCCAAAACACTCGCAATAACCGCCATCGGAAGACTGCGGATAAAATCACCGGCAACTTCCGGCAGGAATACCAGCGGTAAAAAGGCAATGATCAATGTAACGGTACAACCGATCACCGAAAGGCCGATCTGCTGGGTCGCCATTAAGGTTGCATCCATGCGGGAATGACCTTCGCGCAGCCAGCGTTCGATATTTTCAACCACCACGATACTGTCGTCGACCAATAATCCGAGTGCCACCACCAAACCAACAATACTCAGCTGGTTGATGTTGTATCCCATCACATTCAGAAGCACCAATCCGATTGCCAGGGAAAGCGGGATGGAAATCATTACCACCAATGAAGCTCTTCCCCCCAAAGGAAGCAGGGTAATTGCCACCAGGAGAATGGCAATCAGGAAATCCATACCCAAACCGCCCAAACGCGTATTCACATTGTCTCCCTGGTCAAAATGATTCACCAGGTCGATGTTGGAAGGAATGTGCGGATCAAATTCATCCAATACTTTTTGGTATTTCTTCTGTGTTTCGGAAATATTGAATCCTTCCTTTTGCGCAGCCGTTACAAACACACAGCGGTGACCGTTCAGTCGCGTAATGTGCTTTGTTTCTGAAAAATCGTAATAAACATCCGCTACATCTTTCAGCGGAATGGTTTTTCCTTCGGAAGCATAAATAATGGTATTTGCAATTTCATCCAGCGACACATAATTCCCGCTCGTTTTCACGTTCAGGGACTTTGTTCCCACATCGATACTTCCTCCCGGAATATTCGCGATCTCACTTTGCAAAGTTCCCACCACCGCATTTAAAGGAAGGTGCAACTGCGCCAGTTTATCTGTTCTCAGGTCAATACGTACCTGCTCATCCGACAAACCGTGGATTTTGACATTCTTCAGTTCCGGCAGTTTTTCCAGTTCTTCCTGCAAATCTTCTGCTACCCGTTTCAGGGATTTCCGCGATGCATTTTCACTGATCAATGCCGTTTGAATGACGTTTACATCCGAAGCTACCAGTTTCTTCACTTCGATGCTCAGGATCTCATCCGGAAGTTCGGAACGCATTCCGTTGACTTCGCGGGTCAGTTCCTGGAACTTTTCATTCACGTCCGATTCGTATTTGTACTCGACCTGCATGATCGCCACACCGTCTTTGATCTGGGTTTTGATCCGTTTGATGTTTTCCAGGCTGTAAATCTGTTTTTCCAGCGGCTTCACCACCAATTCTTCCATATCCGACGGACTTGTTCCGGGATAAACCACGATCACCGGGAACATCGGGGAATTGGTAGCAGGGTCCTCACTTCGAGGCATCGTCAACAGCGTATTCACTCCCAAAGCGATCGCCATGACGAACAACACCAAAGTAAATTGGTAGTTGCGTACTGCGTAAGTTGCTATTTTCATGCTCGAAGTATTACTTGGATGAAATGGTCGAATTCTCGTTCAGGTAAGGCCCGCCGGAAACGATTACGTATTTGTATCCTTCCAGGCCTTCGGAGATTTCCACAACATTCTGGTCGAGGTTCTCAATCTTCACCGGAACTTTCTTCACCGTTTTCTGATCGTTCGAAATAAAGACATACCCATCGTCTGCGTTTCCGTCCAGCAATGCTTCGTAAGGAATTTTCCAGTTCTCGGAAGTTTCGGAAAGTTTGATCGTTGCTTTTCCGAAAACACCGCTTGCCAGTCCTTCCGGCAATTTGCCCTGCAATTCCAGTTCCACGGTAAATGTTCCGCTATACGGGTCTATGCTCTCTGACTTGCGGGAAACTTTTGCTTTCAAAGTCTTGTTTTTAAAAACATCTGCCTGGACCGTTGCTTCGTCCCCGATTTGGATCTGGCTCCACTGCCGGTCACTAACACCTACTTTCAACTTAAAGGAATTGGAACCTGCGCCGTTTGTTTGAAAAACCGGTGTTCCGCTGCTCACCAATTGTCCCTGGTTAGCCATTTTTTTGAGGATAAAACCGTTTGAAACGGCTCTGATCTCCGCGTACTTCATGTTGAATAACGCCGATTGCAATTGTTCCTGTGCAACATCGCAAGCAGTTTGCGCATTTTGCATTTGTTCCAGGGTTGCAAAGCCTTCTTTTTGCAGATTCTTCGCACGTTCCAAATCGCGTTTAGCTTTTTCCAATCCCAGTTTTGCCTGGCTCACGGTAGCTTTTACCAGGGTCAGGTCCAGGGTTGCCAGCAATTGTCCTTTGCGCACTTTATCGCCCTCTTTGACATATAACTTCTGGATAACTCCACCCGAAAGGAAAGACAAATACGTTTCATCGTCTGTGGTGAACTGACCGGAAACATGGATTTCTTCGTAGGAATTCATCGACCGGATAGATTCCAGTTTTACCGGGATGATTTCTGCTTTTGGAATTTCATTGGTTGGCTTTTCTTTCGAGCCGCAGGAAGCAACCAAAAATGAAAGAAACAGCGCCGGAATGACTACATTTTTCATAATCGAATAGTTTTTTAATTGAATTTCAATGGATATGTTGCTGCTGCCCGCTCAAGTTCAGCCAGTGAACTCAAGTAATTTTGATATTGAATGAGGACAAACAATTCAGCATTGGTCACTTGATTGGAGGCATCAATGAATTCCAGCTGATTGGTAAGCCCTTCCCTGTTTGCACCGGAAACCAGCGCAAAGTATTCTTTGGAAGCTTCTAATTGAACTTTAGCCGTTTCCCAATTTTCCTGTGCGTTTAACACATTGCGCAATGCTTGTGTACGCTGCAGTTCCAATTGTTGTGCTACCTGGTCCAATTGCAAGCGTGCATTTTCCAGTTCGTATTTCGTTTGTTTGATCTGTTGCTGATTGCGGGAACCGTTGTAGATGGGAATGGAAGCAGAAACCCCGAACATATAGTAAGCCGATTTTCTGCTCACTTCCCAATTCGTGCCCTGCGAACCCAAATCCAGGAATGCGTTGATTTTCGGTACCCAATAGTTCTTGTTCATTTTCAAAACGGATTCCTGTACTTCGATCGATTGATTGATCAATTGAAGTTCTTCCCGTTCCTGTTTCGTTTCCAATTGCGGGTTTGCCGACAAAGCGTCTTCTAATACAATTTCCGAATCCAATGGTTTGTTGATCAGGAAATTGAAATAGGCCTGTGCATTTTTCAATTGGTTCTTAGCCGTTGAAATTGAAGTGTTCATTTTCATCAACTCGGTTTGAGCTTTTACTAAAGTCACTTTCAAACCTTTTCCCTGTTTGATCAACGCTTCGTTCAAAGCCACATTCTGTTCCAGGATCTTTTCGTTCGACTCATACACTTCTACGGATTTGGAAGCCATGATCACATTGTAGTAAGCCACTTTGATGTTCTTCACCAACTCACGCGCATAAACCTGCATATCCAGGCTGCTTAATTCCACTTTTTGCTCCTGGATGCGTTTGTTGGAAATAATGTCCATGTTCAGCAGGGGAACGGAAGTGCGGATGTAAGTATCGTAGAAGTTATTCGGAAGGAAGTTGATCTGCTCGTTCTTGATTTGCGGAAAAGCATTGGTTCCGGTCATCTGGTTTAAAGTCGTATAAACCGGGTTCAGCATATCTCCCACCGGAAGTTCGGAATAACGCCCGCCCTCTGCGGTTGTATAAGAGGCATTGAAATTCACGGAAGGCAGAAAATTGCTTTTCGCCGTATTCAAGGTCAGAAGCGCTTTTTCCAACTGAACAGAACGCTGTTTAAGCACCAGGTTGGAGTCGAGTCCCTGCCGGACATAATTCTCCAGTGCGGTTTGTGACTGAGCAAGCGTATGAACGAACATACTTGCTAAAATCACAACCAGAAAGCTCATTTTTTGTTTCATAGTAACCATTGTTATTTTACTGAACACTGTTAAGTAGTTATTAAAAAAATTAGCGACCGAACGCGTCGAGCATTCTTAAGAACTCAGCAAAACCCAAATCAACGATTTGTTCGCTCTTTTCTTCATCCAATACCTTGCAGCGGCCACGATCGTATAAATTACACATTCCATGCAGTGTCGACCACAACATGTATGCTCCGGCTTCTACATCCCTGAACGGAAGGTATCCCTGGTCTATACATTGTTGAACAGAGAATTTCAACGCATCAAAAGTGCTTTGTCCTTCCCTCCATACTTCGTGATCTTCGTCCAGTTTGTTCATGGGTGATTTCTGTACGAACATCAGGTCGTAGTAATCCGGATAATCCATTGCAAACTGGATATACACACGTCCCATCGCTTTGATTCGTTCCAGCGGATTTTCCACCATATTGAGCACCTCCATTTTGCTCCCCAGCAGGTTGAATCCTTCCGTATGCAAGGCATACAGGATCGCATCTTTATCCTTGAAATACAAATAAATAGTTGTGGGACTGTATTCAATTTTTTGGGCAATGGAACGAATGGAAGTCTGGTCAAAGCCTTTTTCCAAAAAGACCTCACGAGCAGCTGTGAGGATGCTTTTTTGCAACACTTCTTTTTCCCGTTCCTTACGTTCGTTTATTCCCATTTTGAATCTTGAATGGTACAAATATACTTAACACTGTTAAGTCTGCAAATTTTATTTCAAAAAAATGCAAGAAAATTTTAAAACCACATAGGCGCATAGAACACATAGAAATTATTTAACCTCTATTTTCAAGGCTTTTATCCAAAAACTATGTGAACTATGTTTCTATGTGGTTAATCATATAGGTAGTTAGCCGAGGGGAAGGATTTTTAAATCTTTAATTGCATCATGGAGCAATGTAATAAGCACATAACTTTGAGCGCTTGATGGCGCATAATGACTGAAACGGTCCAATGTATGCCGTTTCGGTACCCGTGCAACCCAATCCGGAAACATAATAGGTGTAAAATCTTACAGAAAGATCTCCGCAACTGTTTACCGGCGTTCCGTCTACCATGGAAACTTCCAGGTAAGTGGTACTCGCCTCCTTGCTCCCGAAAGCGGTATTAACGGTTTGGTTTGCTCCGATGAAATAATCCTGGTTCATGTACCCGTCATTGGAAGCACTCAGCGACATGGGGGCTCCCATATAGGAGTAAGCGATCGTACCATTCGGACTTACTACATATCCGCTGGAATCCCTGTTGTAATATTCTGTAGGTGCATTCCTGTATTTCCCTTTGTAATGCTGAAATACTTCTCCGTGAATCGTCGTATCGCCGACAATACGAATGGTATCTTTCCAACTGACATTCCAGGGTGTTTCATTTCCGGTAGAATCTACGTCGTACCATTCATAAACCCAGTAAGAGCCAACTGTGCTGACATGTGTGTAAGAATTGGCAGCTTGTGGAACAGGATTCAATTTGTCTTTTTTGCAGGACAGGATCAGGAGACTCAGGGTTGTTAAGGCAAGTATCTTTTTCATAAGTGATTTTTTTATTTGCCTTCAAAAACGGTGATCCGATGGTGATATTGTGCGTACAATATTTTTGCACGAGCCTCGTTGCAATTTTTAACAAGCTAAAAATCAATGAGTTTTGTAATGGAAAAAAATTAGCAAATCCTCCAAAAAAAAATTTGGTCAGCCTTTTAAAAATCCAATCAGATGATCTATTTCAGGTTCCGTATTGAATGCATGAATACAAATGCGTAAACGCTGTGAACCGGCTGGAACGGTTGGTGGTAAAATGGCTTTTACTGCAAATCCTGCTTGCTGCAATTGATCCGCTTTTTGTTTACAAACTTCCAGATCTGAGAATTCCAGAACCTGGATCGGAGAGTTAGAGGCGCTTAAAGTAGATTGAATGCTTTGGGTAAAATGAGCGATATTTTTCTGCAGTTTTTCTCTTAAAGCAGGATTCTTACTCTGTTCGATCTGATGTACGATATGCAGATACATGGCTTCCGGAAGAGCCGTTGTGTAAATGAAGGAACGCGCAAAATTGATCAGGAACTGCCTGACTTCTTCCGGGCAGCAAACAGCCGCTCCATGCGCCCCGTAAGCTTTCCCGAAGGTGAATAAACGGATGAAAACGGAATCTGAAATTCCCAGTTCGTTGCACAACCCTTTTCCTTCCTTCCCGAACACGCCTCCGGAATGTGCTTCGTCTACGATCAATAAGGCTTTATATGCGGTGCAGAGGCGATTTATTTCAACCAAAGGCGCTATGTCTCCATCCATGCTGTAAAGCGATTCCACAGCTACAAAAATGGTCCCGGTTGCTTTTTTCAATTTCTTCTCCAGATCTGCCGCATCGTTATGCCTGAACGAAAAGGAATTGGCAAAGCTCAGACGGATCCCGTCGCGGACAGAAGCGTGCACCAATTCATCGTATAGAATGGTGTCGCCTTTTTGCGGAAGGGAAGAAAACAATCCCACGTTTGCATCGTAGCCCGAATTAAAGACAAGGGCTGCTTCGGATTGAAAATGAGCAGCAATCCTGCTTTCCGAATCTTCTATCGTTTTCGAATTTCCCGAAATTAAACGGGAACCGGTGCTTCCGGTTATCTCAATAGTGTGCGCACGTTGTGCCAGGCCCAAATAGTCGTTCGACCAAAAATCAGCGTGGTTATCAAACGACAAAAGGGAGCGTAAACTCCCCTTCTCTATTCTATCCTGTAAATGGTGTTGAAACTTCAAACCTGCGATTTAAGAAACAGTCACTTTGCGCGGAACAAATCCGGCTGATGCGATTTTTGCCTCCGCCAATTCTTTTGCACGCTGCGCTTCTTTTTCTTTTCTTGCTTCGATGATCGGATCTGGTTTCGAAACCGGCTGTTCACCATCGGCGAATGCTTCTTTCGGGATCAATCCCAAAATTTCGAACATCTCTTTGTCTTCGTTAAACTCCGGATTCGGAGTGGTCAATAACTTATCTCCTGCGAAAATAGATCCCGCTCCTGCCATGAAGCATAAAGCCTGACCTTCCATCGTCATTTTTGTTCTTCCTGCGGATAAACGCACAACTGCTTCCGGGAATGCGATACGCGTAGTTGCCACCATGCGGATCATTTCCCATTGTTCGATTGGTTTTTGGTCTTCCAACGGCGTTCCTTCTACTGCAACCAGGGCATTGATCGGAATAGACTCCGGTGGATTTTCCATTTCCATGTAGCTCATCAATAAACCTACACGGTCTTCAACAGCTTCTCCCATCCCGATAATTCCCCCGGAACAAACCGTCAAACCGGCTTTTTTCGCATTGTCGATCGTATTCAAACGATCTTCGTATTCACGGGTAGAAATCACGTCTCCGTAAAACTCTTTGGAAGAATCCAGGTTGTGATTGTATGCAAACAAACCGGCATTTTTCAAACGTTTAGCCTGGTCTTCGTTCATCATTCCAAGCGTTGCACAAACTTCCATTCCCAGTCCGTTTACTGCTGCAACCATTTCAATTACATTGTCGAAATCCTTGTTATCACGCACTTCTCTCCATGCTGCTCCCATACACAAACGGGAAGAACCGTTTGCCTGTGCATTTTTTGCCTGCTCGATCACCGATTCAACTGTCATTAACTTGTGAGCTTCTACATTGGTATGATAACGTGCAGCCTGCGGACAATATCCGCAATCTTCCGGGCATCCTCCTGTTTTAATACTCAACAGGGAAGACATCTGTACTTCTCTCGGGTTATGGTATTGACGGTGGATGGTTGCTGCTTCAAAAACAAGTTCCAACAAAGGCTTGTTGTACAATTCCAATAAACTTTCTTTCGTGTTGTATGCGGGGTTTACTTTCATGTCTGAATTCTTATGAAGAACAAATATACAAAGTCTCCCGAAGGTGACGTCTACTTGTGTTTTGAAATTATGAACAGGGAAAGAATTATATTTAGCGGTAAGAATTTTCAGTGATGAACCAGCAAACAGCAAACATAAGAACGTACCGGGATTCCGACAAAGACTCCTGCATGGAAATCTTCCGGACAAATGTTCCGAAATATTTTACCCTGGAGGAAGTGGATGAATTTGAGCGCTTTTTAACGAAGCTCGGAGATCCGGAAGCGACGGATAATCCACCTTATTATGTGCTGGAACTGGAAAATAAACCCATTGGCTGCGGAGGGATCGGTGAAAAGAAAGGAATCGATGGGGTTGATTCCATTACCTTCGTTTGGGGAATGGTACGCCGTAATTACCATAAAAAAGGATTCGGCGAACAATTGCTCCGTTTTCGATTGAAAGAGATCGACCGCTTATTTCCCGGCAGGAAAGTCATCCTGGACACCACCCAGTTTTCGTATTCGTTTTTTGAAAAGTATGGATTCCGGACGGTGAAAATAACTGAGAATTCCTATGGAGAAGGCATGCACCGGTATGATATGGTCTTAGATGGTTCAAAAAGTTAAAACTGTTCAAAGAGTTCCAAAGGTTTAAAAAGTTCAATTTGAACATTTGAACATTTGAACATTTGAACATTTGAACTTTTGAACTTTTGAACTTTTGAACTATTTCGTCACCAAACAAACGGCATAAGCTTTCACGGCTTCCCCGGCACCGAATGAATCTACTTTTTCATGCGTGGTTGCCTTGATGGAAACACGATCAGTTTCCACTTCCAACAGCTTGGCCAGAATGGCTTGCATTTCAGGAATGTGCGGATTCACTTTCGGTTTTTCCAAAATCACGGTTGTGTCGATATTGACCACTGAAAACTGCTTTTCTTTGATCAGGCCCATGACATTCTTCAGTAAAATTTTGGAATCGATTCCTTTGTATTGCGGGTCGGTATCTGAAAAATGGAACCCGATATCACGCAGGTTCAAAGCACCCAATAAAGCATCGCAAATAGCATGAATGAGCACATCCGCATCTGAATGCCCAACGGCACCAAACGAAGAAGGGAGCTTTAAACCTCCCAACCAAAATTCGCGGCCTTCTTCCAGGCGATGAACATCAACTCCGAAACCTATCCGAATATCCATTATTCAGGTTTAGCCTCTGTTTTATCTGCTTTGTCACCCAATGTGAAGCGAAGCGTGAAACGCATCGTGTTTGCCAATGGGTTGTTTCTTTTCATTGCTGCCAGGTATGAGAAGTCAAAACTGAAGATGTTGTACTTGAATCCGACACCCATCGTAAAGAACTGACGACCTCCTTTTGAAATGTTTTCGTAGAAATAACCTCCACGTACAGCGAAGATGTTGTTGTACCAATATTCCAATCCGGAACCGATCATGATTTCACGCATTTCTTCTCCGAACTTGGATCCTTTTTTCACCTGGTAAGTTCCGTCACCGTTATCAATCGGATCTCCGTTGTCGTCTTTCAAAACTCTTCCCGGTGCATCGTAAAAGGACTGAATCATCCCCGCAATTACACCTACATCGTTGTTTTTACCTGAGATCAGTGTTTGTTCTCCGTTGATAGTTGCGTAAACCGGTGGAGTCGGAACCAATAATTTGGATACGTCCACACTTACTGTCAAACTGTTGTATTTATCGATCTTAGCTGTATAGGCGTTCCCGATTCTTAAAGCCGTAGGCAAGAAATCTCTTCGTGCATTTGCAGAGTAAGCAACCTTATTACCTACGTTTGCGATCACTACTCCCAGGGAATAAACTCCCGGCACTTTAAACCAATCGATATCTTCCGTTCTGTAGGCATAAGAGATATCCGCGATACCTGCAATTGCAGCCTTGGTTTCCGTTCCTGCAGTTACCAAACCACCTGTCAGGTTCGAGTATGCAAACTTTCCGTTTACACCGATACTGTGTTTTTCGGCAAGCTTAAATGCATACGACAAAGTCAATTCGAACTCATTCGGTTTAAATTCACGAATGTAATTTCCTGCCTGGTCTGTAAATGTAATTTCACCCAAGCTGAAGTAACGCAAAGCACCTCCGATTACGTGTCTTTCTCCTACTCTGGCATAACCAGAAAGGTAAGAAAGGTGCATGTCATTGGTCAACTGTCTCAACCACGGAGTATAGCTCACACCGATTTCCGATTTTGATTCGGCAAAATTAAGCATGGCTGTATTCCACATCGTAGAGGACGAATTCGGACTTAAAGCTGTTCCTGCATCACCCATTGCCCCGGATCGTGAATCAGGATTGATTCCCAGGAAAGGCAAGGCCGTTGTGATTGTGTTCAACTGGATATCATTTTGAGTAACTCCTTGTCCTCCTTGAGAGAACGAGAAAAAACCAACAAAAAGATTAATTACTAGTAATTTATGTGATAACATGAATGCTTTTCAGTTTTAATTGTGACAAAAATACGCAAAACTAGGACTTTTATTGTGCAACTATCTTAAAAGAACCAATTTTTCCATTTTTTGAGCCTTCTTTCCATCCGGCATGGTGACTTTTAATTGATATACGTAAACTCCTTTTGCCAGCTGATCGCCGAAATCGTCTTTTCCATCCCAGGAAATTCCTTCCACACGGAATCCGTTGGTTGGAACCAGCTGATTGATCGTTTTCACCAAACGGCCAGAAACCGTATAGATATTGATCTGGGTTTCCAGAGAAGCACAGGATTGATTGTGCTCATACATAAACATCGTATGGGTTGTAAACGGATTCGGGTAATTCAGTACGTGGTCCAGTTGCACATCCTGGTCTTCCGTTACCGTGAAATCCAGGCGAACGGTGCTTGAGTTGTTGTTAACGTCCCAAACCTTTACGTCCAGTGTGTGCGAACCAACCGACAGGTTTCGCATCGTATACTGCAGCTTTCCGTTCTGGTAACTGTCCAGGTTTGATTTGTAGTACTCGTTCAATACGATCGGGCTGCCGGTATTTCCGTCCAGAACAGCTGTAATATCGTGACCGATCCCGTTTCCTACCGTGTTGATCCCGAATTCATCGTAAGCCTCAACAACCAGCAACGGATTGGCACTTGAAATACTTCCGTTCACGAAAGAATCGTCGTTCAAATAGATTTTCAGTTCCGGGCCCACATTATCCACCGGCGGATTCGGGTTGATGCCACCCACAATAAATGTAGTGTCCCAACCGTCTGCATCGACTACTTTATCATCCGCGTAATAACTGATCTTCCCTCTTCCGTAATTGAAGTCGATATCCTTAGGCACAATGAACTCAAACTTAAAATCTCCGTTTGTAACGGTTGCTCGTCCTTTGTACAATGCGTTCTTTTGTGTTGTAAATGTGATGATCGGCGAACCGTCCGGATTGGATGGAGTTATCGGATCATTGGCAAGTGTCTGAACTTTTTTCGGCTTATCGAAAATGGTCGGAGCTAAAATCCCGTTGAAGGCTGTCAGTTTATTTCCACCGTAATCTTCCAAATGTCCTACGACATGCATTTTCGTCAGTGCACGAACTGTGTCGGCTCCGTTTGAAACAGAGACGTGATTGATCGAATCCGTCACGATTCGCCATTTCGGAAGGCAGATTTTCAAGGCCGGATCCCCGATCAGGTTGAAACATCTTCTGTTATCCTGTCCTCCGGAAGTATTTTTCGTGCGGCGCATGATCTCACCGAATGTCAGTGCATCGAAATTGGCGTCGCGCTCCAACACGTGTGAGAAAAAGCTTGCCACCACTACGGTATTGATTGAAATGTAAACCGATCTGGTAGTTGTCATCAATGCGATACACCCTCCTTTCGGGTTCAGGGAAATCAATTCCCCGATAGACTCTCTCGAAGGATCATCGAATTTCGTAAACTCACAGGTTGAAGTCACGAATAAGCCCATACGGTTCAGGTTTGTCCAGGAATTTGCCTGCGGAATGGTAATAATCCGTTCTTCTGCTGCACCGACTTCTCCTCCGTGGCCAATATAATTAGTAATCAAACTTCCTCTTTCAACACGGTCCGTAATGGCATTCAGCACATCCGGATAACGGTGTCCGCCCGTTGTAGAAACCTGTGTATATGCATCCGAATAGATCTTCTCGCAATTCATTTCATTGGATTCCGACTGAACTTGCTGGAACGCCGGTTCTGCATCCGTGGTAACAAATGTTCCGCTTTCCTCATCATCCGTAATATTCGTATAAACTTGTCTCCAGTCTCCGAACATATTTGCCGCCTCCCCGATACAACAACTGTTCGGATCATTGGAAACAATCGGTGAATTGATCCCGTTTTTCATGTAATGCTCGATCTTGTCGACCTGCGTCTGTGCATGTGTGGCATTGGAAATCAACAAACGTCCCACACCAAGATCCATCAAATCCGTACCGCTGATAGACTCATTGTTGTCCATAAATCCGAAATAATCGTCTGTTACCAAAGCAGAAATGTGATTTTCGGAATTCAGGTATTCATAAGTCGGGATCATATAGTTATTTCCTGCCACGCGGTTTTTCGGATCATATGTTACATCGCCGAACAAGCACAGGTATTTTGGCTGCAAAGCCGCGTTCCCTCCTGCACGTTCGTAAAACATTTTCACAAACCGGCGGATGGCTGTTGCATCCTGATTCCCGGAAGAAAACTCATTGTAAACAGTTTCTACATCTACCACAAGCGTTGACAAACCATTTGCCTGGTGCAAATCTCCCAGACGATTCGCCTGGTTCATAAATTGTTTCGGGCTTACAATGATGTAATCAAACTGGCCCAGAGCATGTAAATCCTGGTTATCCACCTGCTTGATAAACGTTGGTTGGGAATAACTGTTTTCATTAAAAACCAAAAATTCTCTCAAAGTATCCGTAGCTTGTTTGAATGAAAAAATATTTCCGGCCAGCGTTCCTTCAATCAATCGGGGATTTGTTTTTGAAGTCACATCCCACACTTTATGTGCAGCATTCACCCCGGAAACAGTGAACAGGCTCACATTTCCGACACCCACGGAATTCAAATCCCGGAAGAGCATCGAATTTCCGAAAAACACCAGGCTTCTTCTTCCCACCAGCTGGATATAATCCAGATATGCTCTTACGGATGCATTCACCCGGTTCAACGTGAGAACGAGTTCCGGAGAGGAAGAAGCATTGAATGTAAAACTTCCCGGCGTACGCATATAATCCGAACCGGCAGAATACAGAGGCAGGTTGTCGACCTGTGAACCGTTGTAAGTTACCTGGAAGCTGTTTCCTCCCGAACTCGCATTGGATGCCGTTGCATAAGTCACCTGAACAGGCGTTGCTCCATCCAGATTCGGGATATTGAACTTAAAGGACTGCGTGAGGTTTGCATCGAATTGCTCTCCGTACCAGCGCTGACCTCCCTGAACCAGGTTCACCAGTTCATTCTCGTGAATATCATAAAACGTATAGGAGTTAACGGTCTGTGTGGAAGGAAGAGGTGATTGCGGCAGGTTTTGAATGCGAAGCGGAGCATCTGCTGCATCAATGTGAATGAAATAAGTATTTACCGCGCTGTAAATATGCATTTTGCGGTCGTAATTCGTTCCCGAGCCGCGATCCCAGCGATTGGGTCCTGCGCCGAAGAACACAAAATATTCGTCATCCGCAAAAGCAGTATCGGTATTTCCCACAAACTGGATGGAATTCTTTTTCAAATCGTCGCGGTACGGGTCACTATTCAGTTCGGAAAGGATCCCGTCTGCATTTCCGTATAAGTTGACGGTATTCGGATCGAGGTTATCCACGTCCACTCCCATGCTTTTGAAAAATGCTTTATCCAATTGGTAAATCCCGTCATTCGGAACGGAAATTTTGTACCAGAGCCCACTGTTAAGTACCGAATTGGATGCATAACTTTTCAAATAATTTGAATTCGAAACGGGTCCGGCAGCAATTGTTCGCAATTTATAGGCGGTAATTTTCTGATATCCGGAAGCTGTTTTGATATAGGGAATACATTTGGAGAACAGGAATTGTTCGTTTCGTGCCCGGGAAACCTTTGCTTCGATCTGTGCAGATACCGGAACAAGGTCTTTGATGGTATTCAGGTAATTGGTCTCGTAAGAGCTCACTGCTTCGGTTTGAATATCCAGCACAAGTACCTGGTAATTACCGGATTTAAACTTTTGCTGAAAGGAGTGCATCGGAAGTTGGTTTTCAAAATCCCCTCCGGAAATGAACGGAACCATCATTTGAACACCATTAATCATCAATTCTTTCGGTTGCTGCCATTGGATTTCCACAGGAACATCCTGAGCGACAGATGAATGACCAAGTAAAAGTAAAATAAGGAGTTTGTAATAATTGTTAAAAATGTAACTTGCTTGTGTTTTGTCGTTTTTCATAGCACAAAATTCGAAAACTAGATGAATGTTCAATCAAACGTATGAATTCTTTTTTTATTTTTGTGTTTCGGCGATTTAGTTGTAACCATTGTATTTTTTTTTCGTAACATTGGCGAACCAATGCTACAATTAGCTTGAAAAAATATTCTTAACCGAATGAGAAATATTAAACTATTAGCGTTTGTTGGATGCTTTTTTGGCGCGTGCCAGTTGTATGCGCAAGATCCAACTTTTACGCAGTTTTACGCGAACCCTTTGTACCTGAACCCTGCTTTTGCCGGATCTCATGGATGTGCTCGTTTTGCGATGAATTATCGGAACGAATGGCCCAGTCTTTCTGGGAACTATGTGACTTACAGCGCATCCTATGACCAGTACTTCAAAAACATTTCAGGAGGGATCGGAGTCCTGGCTACTCATGACATGCAAGGTCAGGGTACGATTAACACATCTATGTTAGGCTTGATTTACTCTTACCACTTAAAGGTAAATCGAAAATTCGCCATGCTTTTCGGAGCCCGCGCTGCCTGGTACCAAAAATTCCTGGATTGGGATAAACTGACTTTCGGGGATATGATCGACCCGCGAAGAGGATTCATTTACCAGACAGGAGATTTAAAACGTGGAGGTTCAAGAGGGTTCTTTGATGCTTCCGCAGGTTTCGTAGGATATTCAAAACATTTCTTCTTCGGAGGAGCGGTTCACCACTTAAACATGCCGAATGAGTCCGTAATCATTGGTAACTCACCGATGCCTATGCGCTTCACAGGACACATGGGAGCTGAAATTCCATTGGGAGGAAAATCAAAATACAACAACACAACCTCCATTATGCCCAACATCATATACCAGTACCAGCAAGGTTTCCAGGAAATCAACATCGGTACGTATATCAAGTATGGTGCATTCAATGCGGGAGCATGGTTCAGAAACAGAGACGCGTTCATCCTTACGATCGGTGTAACAACTCCTTCTTTCAAGATCGGCTACAGCTATGACGTTACCGTTTCACGATTAAACAATGGCGTTTCAGGTGGTTCGCACGAAGTTTCATTAGGAATCTATACCAAGTGTAAAGGTCCGGTGAAAACATTCAAAACAATCTCTTGTCCGTCATTCTAAATATTTTTTGTAACCTTTTGTTGATAATCCGTTTATAAACTTAACTTTGGTGTCCCAAAAAATGAAAAAACAAACCAAGCATATGAAAATGTTGCGTTTATTTATCTTAGCGGTTGCAGGTGTTGCAATAGCTTCGTGTAGTCGAGATTCCTCCTCATCAACAGGATGGGACTACAACAATGTACAACATGGAGGCTTTCAAAAAGTTCCGTTTGTAGATCAGGAAACTGGTCCCGGATTAATCCTCGTTGAAGGTGGTACATTTACGATGGGTATGGTTGAACAAGATGTTATGTTCGACTATAACAACCGTCCTGCCCGTGTTACCGTTTCTTCCTTCTACATGGATCAGACAGAAGTAACAAATTTCCACTGGCTGGAATATTTGTACTGGATTAAAAGATCTTACGAGAAGTACAACATGGTGTACCGCAACGCTTTGCCGGATACACTTGCATGGAGAAGCCCTCTGGCATTCATGGATAAGTATGTAGATTACTACTTACGTCACCCTGCCTACAGAGATTACCCGGTAGTTGGTGTTTCCTGGTTGCAGGCAACAGACTTCTGTAAATGGCGTACAGACCGTGTGAATGAGTATATTTTGATCCGCGAAGGAGTTCTTGGATGGGATATCGATGCAGCAGATGCGGAAACATTCAACACGGATGCTTATTTGGTAGGTCAGTTTGAGCAGGACGAAGAGCTTGGAGGAAGAAAATTAAAAGATACAGATCCAACTCACAGAGATGGTAAAAAATTAGGCGAGCGTATCGTACGTTTGGAAGATGGAATCCTTCTTCCGAGATACCGTCTCCCAACTGAAGCTGAATGGGAATATGCAGCAATCGGATTGATCGGGAACCTTTCAGAAGGTACTGAAGTAATCACAGAGCGTCGTCAATACCCTTGGAACGGTCACTTCGTTCGTCAGGACAATAAAGAATTCACAGGTGCTATCCGAGCTAACTTCGTAAGAGGAAAAGGGGATTACATGGGGGTTGCAGGTCGTTTGAACGATGGGGCTGACGTAACTGCTCCGGTTGAATCTTTCTGGCCGAATGACTATGGTTTATACCACATGGCCGGTAACGTTTCAGAGTGGGTAATGGATGTTTACCGTCCGTTGTCTTCGGAAGATTTCGATGAGTTCCGTCCTTTCCGTGGAAACGTATTCCAAACGAAAGTATTGAACAACGATGGAGCGGTTGAGCAAAAAGATCAGCAGGTAATGTATGATGTTCACGGTATGAAAGAATACCTGAATGCATTCGAACGTGTACGTTACCAGCGTGTATCTGCAGCAAACCACGATCCGAACGATTCTATCATCCCTGGAGGTACGCAAATGCACAACAAAGCTGAATACCGTACAAAACGCGGAGCAGCTCCTGATCCATACTACGTTTCTCACGGAAAGAAAAAGGATTCAATCGAATTAGCTTTGATCGCAGAAATCAATGCGGTCTTAGACAGAGCGATCCAGGATAAGAACGAGAAATACGATATCGAAGCTTCTTCTATCGTTCAGGATGAGATCTTTGAAGGAATCTTCGCTGAAAGAACAAGACAAGGTAGAGATGAAGAATATTCATTCGAAATCATCCCGATGTTGCGTGAAGGATTCAACCAGTTCATTATCGGTACTCCGGGTAAACTGAAGTACAGAAATGTAACGGAAGAAGAAAATATCGGACGTTTGAACTACCGTAAAGATGACTACATCGATTATTTGGACGGTGATATCGAAAGCTCTATTTACTACGACAACGATGATCGCAAAAACGGTATCAACGAAGCAACTCGTGATCCGCACCTGATCATGTACCAGAACGAATACGAGACTTACGATTTGAATGGTACGCCAATCAAACCGGAAGACAGAACTTCCTGGCCAACAACTTTGATCTCTGATAAATCAAGAGTTTACAAAGGTGGTTCCTGGAGAGATCGTGCATACTGGTTGAACGCAGGATCAAGAAGATTCCTTGACGAAGCTCAGTCAACTTGTACTATCGGATTCCGTTGTGCGATGGATCGTGTAGGAAGCCCGGTTGGTCACAACTACGGTAAAAAGAAACAAAAGAAAAAATAATAGTTATTGATTATCAGAAACCCTGGCTTCCAAAAGAACGTCAGGGTTTTTTATGCATTATGGAAACACTTTATACCTTATTTAAATCCAGTACCGGTGTAGAAACCGACACACGTAAAATCCAAAAAGGGTGTTTGTTCTTTTGTTTGAAAGGAGCCAATTTCGACGGGAACACCTTTGCAGAAGAAGCTATCAGGCTTGGAGCAATTGCAGCAGTAGTTGATAATCCGGAATACCACACAGAAGGAAAAACGGTCCTGGTAGACGATGTCCTGCTCGCCCTTCAAAACCTGGCAAGACATCACAGGAACCAATTTCAGATCCCTGTAATCGGAATTACCGGAAGCAATGGAAAAACAACTTCCAAAGAGCTTATATCAACTGTTTTGGCAACCCAATACCGCGTTCATTTTACGCAGGGAAATTTCAACAATCACATTGGAGTGCCCTTAACGCTTTTACAGCTCAATGAAACGCACGAGATCGCTGTTATCGAAATGGGAGCAAATAAACCCGGGGATATCAAAGAACTGGTGGAAATTGCCTTGCCTACCCATGGGATTATTACCAATATCGGAAGAGCTCACCTCGAAGGATTCAAATCTCTGGAGGGCGTTATCAAAACCAAAACGGAATTATTCGATTTCCTGGCTCAAACGAAAGGACATCTTTTTGCAAATAAACAAGACGAAACAATTACCGGAAAACTTCCGGCTACAACACAGAACCATTTCTACAACGATGATTCGGAATTGGGAGGCTCACTACTGAGATTGACTCCTTTGGTGGAAATGGAATGGTTCGAACCGGATTATAAAAGTCCGGCTATTCAAACCAACCTGGTTGGAGAATACAATTTCATCAACTTCCTGGCAGCAATCCGGATCGGCCGGTTCTTCGGGATCAGCCCTGAAAACTGCAACCAGGCGATTTCCGGGTACGAACCTACCAACAACCGTTCTCAGGTGACTAAAACGGATAAAAACACCTTGATCGTAGATTGTTACAATGCCAATCCGACCAGCATGCGCTCTGCCCTATCCAGCTTTGCGAAAATCGACAACCATGCGAAGATCTTCATATTGGGCGATATGCGCGAAATGGGTGCCGATGCTCCGATGGTTCACGAAGAAGTGATTCAGCAAACCATCGACCTGCGCCTGAGCGGATTTTTTATCGGAGAAGAATTTTTGAAGTTCAAGGGTATGCATCCGAATGCCATCTTTTTGAAATCAACGGATCCGTTGATCGAACATTTCACACAAAACCCACCTTCAGACCTGTTGATTCTTTTAAAAGGATCGAGAGGAATTTCTCTGGAGAAGGTGATACCATATTTGTAAATCAACCATTAAAATAATTGGCACAAAAAAAGGGCGGAGAATTTCCGCCCTTTTGATTTCTTATGATTGATTATTAATCAGCCAAAATATTTCTTGAAATAACGATCTTTTGTACTTCAGAAGTTCCTTCGTAAATCTGAGTAATCTTCGCATCACGCATCAAACGCTCAACGTGGTACTCTTTTACGTATCCGTAACCTCCGTGGATCTGAACAGCCTCAACTGTTTGTTCCATTGCTACTTTGGAAGCATATAATTTCGCCATTGCAGAAGACTGGTCAAAGTTTCTTCCTGCATCTTTATCAGCAGCAGCGCGGTAAACCAACAAACGTGCAGCTTCAATTTCCGTAGCCATGTCAGCGATCTTAAATGCAATTGCCTGGTGTTTGTAGATCTCTTTTCCGAACGCTTTACGTTCTTTGGAATAAGCAGAAGCCAATTCAAATGCTCCGGCAGCAATTCCCAAAGCCTGGGCAGCAATCCCGATACGACCTCCGGAAAGTGTTTTCATCGCGAATTTGAAACCGAATCCATCCTCACCGATACGGTTTGCTTTCGGAACTTTTACGTCGTTGAACAACAAAGTATGCGTATCACTTCCGCGGATTCCCAATTTATCTTCTTTCGCTCCGACGATGAAACCTTCCATCCCTCTTTCCACGATCAGGGCATTGATCCCTCTGTGACCCAATTCAGGATTCGTTTGAGCAATTACGATGTAAGTAGAAGCCGTTGAACCGTTCGTGATCCAGTTTTTCGTTCCGTTTAACAGGTAATAATCTCCCATATCAACAGCTGTTGTACGCTGAGATGTAGCATCAGAACCAGCTTCAGGCTCAGACAAACAAAATGCTCCGATTTTCTCTCCTTTTGCAAGTGGAACCAGGAATTTCTCCTTTTGCTCTTCGTTACCGAATTTTTCCAATCCCCAACAAACCAGGGAATTGTTTACTGACATACAAACTGAAGTGGATGCATCTACTTTGGAAATTTCTTCCATTGCCAACACGTAGGACATGGTGTCCATACCTCCACCTCCATATTTCGGATCAACCATCATTCCTAAGAATCCTAGTTCACCAAGTTGTTTCATTTCTTCAACGGGAAATTTCTGATCTCTGTCACGATCTATTACCCCAGGTTTTAAAACGTTTTGAGCGAAATCACGCGCAGCTTCTTTTACTGCTTTTTGTTCTTCTGTCAATTCGAAATTCATCTGTATCGCAGTTTATTTTATATTTGTTCAGGAGACAAATGTACCGATAAAAACTTAATTTTCGTCTTTTATGAATTCATTCAAAATAATCGGCTTAATGTCAGGCACTTCACTGGATGGAGTCGATGTCACTTACGCAACATATACGAAGGTTTCTGACAAGAATTGGGAGTTTACAATCCATGCATCTCACACTTTTCAATTCCCGGAAATCCTGCTTTCCAGCTTGCACGAAGCCAGTAAGTTATCGGGTTCTCAATTGATGACCCTGGACCACGATTTGGGAATTTTCTTCTCTTCCTGCATCAACCAGTTCCTGTCGGAAAATAACATCCCAAAGGAAGAAGTGGACGCAATTGCTTCGCACGGACAAACGATTTTCCACCAGCCGTTACGCGGGTTTACCACACAAATCGGTAATCCGGCAGTAATTGCCGTGAAAACCGGGATCCGGACAATCGGGGATTTCCGGACAAAAGACGTGCTTTACGGCGGACAGGGAGCTCCTTTGGTACCAATCGGCGATCAGTACTTATTCGGATCAAAGGCAGACGGATTTATCAATATCGGCGGATTTGCCAACATCAGCTTTGAGGAAAAAGGAATTGTACAGGCTTACGATATTTGCCCGGCCAATCTTCCGATGAATAAACTGGCACGTTCCAAAAACCTGGAATACGATAAAAACGGGGATCTGGCCCGCGCAGGTGAATTGAACTATTTCCTGCTGGATTTATTGAACAGCCTGGAATATTACAAAGAAGAAGGACCGAAATCCTTGGGTACGGAATGGCTGGAGCAACACTTCTACCCGCTTCTCAAATTCGACAAGGACATTGAAAATAACCTGGCGACGGTTGTTGAACACATCGCGATCCAAATCGGGGAGATTTGTACCCAAAAAGAACTTAAGCGCGTCATGATTACCGGCGGAGGTGCAAAAAATACTTTTTTAATCGAACGACTGAAACGTTATTATACTGGTGAGATCATTCCGGTTGACCGTGAACTGATTGATTATAAGGAAGCTTTGATTTTCGGCCTGTTGGGAGCACTCAATCTGAACCAGGAACCGAATTGTATTTCCAGCGTTACCGGGGCATCCAAAAATGTGATCGGCGGGGTTCATCATTTGCCTTAGGATTCGGGTTACACGCAAATAATACCGGATAATTCAGCTGTTTTCTCATGCTGAAAGAGCAATAATGCCTACTTTTACACCTCAATATTTGAATGATCCAACGAATAAGTTAATATGAAAGATTTACTTCACAAGTTTGAAAATAAGCGCCCGGAAATCGTTTTCGAGTGGAAAGATGCTGAAACTGAAGCAGAAGGATGGGTAGTTATTAATTCTTTACGTGGCGGAGCTGCCGGAGGTGGTACCCGTATGCGTGTAGGTTTGGACAAACGTGAAGTAGAAAGTCTTGCAAAAACGATGGAAGTAAAATTCACCGTTGCAGGGCCTCCGATCGGCGGAGCGAAATCCGGAATTAACTTTGACCCGAAGGATCCGCGTAAAGAAGGCGTTTTGAGACGCTGGTACGCTGCCGTTACCCCGCTTTTGAAACATTATTACGGAACAGGTGGTGATTTGAACGTGGACGAAATCCACGAAGTGATTCCGATTACGGAAGATTGCGGGATCTGGCATCCGCAGGAAGGTGTTTTCAACGGACACTTCCAACCGAGAGAAGCTCAAAAAATCAATCGTATCGGTCAGTTGAGACAAGGTGTTTTGAAAGTGATCGAAGACAAACAATACAGCCCGAGCGTAGAAAAGAAATACGTAGTTGCCGATATGATCACTGGATATGGTGTAGCTCAATCGGTTGCTCATTACTACGACATTTGGGGCGGTGACCTGAAAGACAAGAAAGTGATCGTTCAGGGTTGGGGAAATGTGGCTTCGGCAGGAGCATATTACCTGGCGCAATCCGGAGCTAAGATTGTAGGAATCATTGACCGTGTAGGTGGTTTGATCAACGAAAACGGATTCACATTTGAAGAGATCAAAGAATTGTTCCTGACTAAAAAAGGAAACGAGATCGTACACCCGGATTTGAAATCATTTGACGAGATTAATGCAAAAATCTGGGATATCCGCGCAGATGTATTTATTCCATGTGCTGCTTCCCGTTTAATTACACAGGAACAGGTAGAACGCATGATCAAATCAGGAGTGCAGGTGATTGCTGCAGGGGCAAATGTTCCGTTCGCAGACAAAGAGATTTTCTTCGGACCAATTGCTGATTACGCAGACAATCATATTTCCGTGATCCCGGATTTCATTTCGAACTGCGGAATGGCACGTGTGTTTGCTTATTTGATGAGCAACGACCTGAAAGAACTGACGGATAAAGGAATTTTCGAAGATACGAGTACTATTATCGGTGATGCATTGAAAAAAGCGCATGCAAAAAATCCAACCAAAACGGGAATTGCAAAAGCTGCTTTCGAAATCGCCTTGAATCAGTTGGTCTAGACCAACTGATTGTTAAAGCGTTCAAAACGTTTAAATGTTCAAAATTTGAACCCTTTGAACTGTTTTAAACTTTTGGACTTCTAACAGACTTTATGACTAAACGAAAGCCAGACAGCAGTAGTATCTTCAAAAAGTTTTTTGAAAGTGAAAAATCAAGTGGTTTAACGCTGATTGCATTTACCATTTTGTCACTCATTTTAGCCAATTCTTCCGTTCAGCATTCCTACATCGAATTTTGGGAAACTCCGATTGCCGGCTTGAAAATCGAACATTGGGTCAACGACGGCTTCATGGCTGTCTTCTTCCTCCTGGTCGGACTGGAGCTCAAGCATGAATTCACGGCCGGGGAACTTTCTTCCGTGAAAAAAGCTACACTGCCCATTTTCAGCGCAGTTGGAGGAATGCTGGTGCCTGCAGGGATTTTTGTAATCCTGAATTGGGGCAAATCCACTGTTTCCGGTTTCGGTATTCCGATGGCCACAGATATTGCCTTTGCCCTGGGAGCTCTTTCCCTGTTGGGAAATAAAGTCCCGCTTTCCATCAAAGTTTTCCTCACAGCACTGGCTGTAATCGATGACCTCGGGGCAATCGTGGTGATTGGAGTTTTTTACACCAAAACCATCTTCTGGCTGAACTTCGGAATAGCGATCGGAATCTTCATCGGGTTAGTAATCCTCAACAAACTAAAAGTACGCTCGCTTTGGATCTACCTTCCTTTGGGAATCGCCATGTGGTATTTTATGCTTCATTCAGGGATTCACGCAACTATTTCAGGAGTTTTACTCGCATTTACCATTCCTTCTTTCAGCAACTCCCATTCAAAATCACCGGCAAACCGCTTGCAACAAGCTTTACACTACCCTGTTCCGTTTATTATTCTTCCGCTGTTTGCGTTGGTAAACACAGCTGTTCCCATTAGCCCGGATTGGAATACTGCGTTGTTTGAGCCTGTCAGCCTTGGAATCATTTCAGGACTGGTAATCGGCAAACCAATCGGGATTTTTCTATTCACCTGGTTGTCCATTCGTTTCAAATTTGCCGAAAAACCAAAAGGAACTACCTGGAACCAGTTGTTTGGCGTTGGAATATTGGGCGGAATCGGTTTCACCATGTCTATTTTCGTGACCATTCTTGCATTTACAGATCCGGAAATTGTCACCAATTCCAAATTTGCCATATTGGTTTCATCCCTGATAGCAGGAATGATCGGTTATACCTGGTTGCGAATCAGTTTCCGGGATCGCAAAAAAAATAACCGGCCCCTGGTCCGACAAAACTAGAATTCGCGTTTTAACGAACTTCAACAAGCAACATAAGGTTCCGGAATTCTATTCCACAAAACTATCTCCGACCTTGTAACCAAATCCGCTTACACTGCTTATTCTAAGTATACACGCGAATCACAAAATCCCCACTCCTATAAACAAAATACTGTGAATATCTCTTTAAAAGAAGGGAAAATCATCTGTTAATGGGGCGTATTTTTGGAAATTGATTCATGTATTCATTTATAAACCAGATGAGAAAAGCAGCAATATTTACCATTTTATTCTTGGCAACTCCGTTGTTGAGCTTGGCGCAAATCGTTAAAGACAGCGTACCGGAGGCTGAAGAAAAAGCAGCAAAAGCAGGTGAAAAAATCACGGCATTGGAGTTCGTAATGAAAGGTGGTGTGTTCATCATTCCCATCATCATTTTGTTGTTCTACACCCTGTATGTGGTGATTGAGCGCTACCGCTACATCAAACGCATGTCTGTATACAATTCCAATTTGTTGAATGATATCCGGATGAATTTGGAGAAAGGAAATATCCAGGATGCATTGAATACCGTGCAGCGCGACCAAAGTGCTTACGGTTCTGTTGTTGCAGAAGGTATCCAAACAATCGGAAGGCCGGTTTCCGAGATCGAGTCCAATATGGATAAGGTTGCCAATATCGAGATCGGTAAAATGGAAAAAGGAATGGGAACGCTAGGATTGGTTGCGGGTATCGCTCCAACTTTCGGGTTCATCGGTACCATTGCGGGGGTAATTAAGATCTTCTACAACATTTCCATTTCTGAAAACGTAAGTATCGGTAACATCTCCGGTGGTTTATATGAAAAAATGATTAGTTCCGGTGCCGGATTGGTCGTAGGTATCATTGCCTACTCCGCATATCACATCCTGAATGCGATGATCGACAGCTATGCCCTGAAAATCCAGTCAACGAACTTAGGATTTATTAATATCATTCAACGTCCCGGAAAATGGCAATAAAACGCAAAAAACGCTTTCATGCGGGAGTAGAATCCTCCTCCATGAGTGATATCATGTTCTTCTTGCTTTTGTTCTTCCTCATTATCTCAACATTGGCAAACCCGAACGTGATCAAAGTTCCGCTGCCGGATGCAAAAGAAACGGATACGAAAGTGGGATCACATCTGACTTTGACTGTAACCAGTGATAAAAAGTATTACCTGGATAAAGACGAAGTAGCGCCACAGGATCTGGAAGTACGCTTATTACAGGAAACAAAATTGCGAAAAGATGAAACCGTAGTGCTTCGTCCTGCGTATGACCTGGATGTTCAGGAATTGATAGACTTATTGCAGCTTGGATTGAAACACCAATTGAAGTTTGTAATTGCTACCAAAGCCGGATAGTCAGTTAAAAACCAGGAATTATGGACTTCAGTGTTGAAACAGAGAAAGCGATCCGGTTAAAAGATCGCAAAATAGCCGGAATCGTAGCATTCACGGCTTTTGGTTTATTACTAGCCCTGCTTTATTTCATCGGATATCATATTTCGAATCCGCCGCTTTCCAAACCTGCGGCATACAAAGAAATGGCTTTCATTCCGCTCGATCCGCAAATTTTGGAACAGGTGCGCCAGGGAAGCCAATCGGGAACTCCGGCAAAGGCCAGCAAAACGGAAATAACTCCTTTACAAACGGAACGAATACTGACTGCAGCAAACAGTTCTGCACACGTCACATCGGGAAATTCCACTATCACGAATACGAATGTCCCGAATAATAATCCATCAAGTGCAAAGCATGTGAGTGACAATCCGTTCGGAACGGGAGGAATAAATGATGGAACTCACCGCGATTATCGCACAAACGGTATTTGGGATACACAAAACGAAGATTCAAAACCGGCAGAAAAAGTCAAGCGCTACCTCATTACTCAACCCAACACAAATTCCATTCAGTCGGATGAAAACTGTAAGATCGTTCTTTCGGTTTTGGTTGATCCGGATGGAAATGTTGTAGGAAGCCCGGTCTTTACCAAAGGAAATTCCACTACAAATGATATGGTTTTAATCAACCAGGTGATTTATGTAGTAAAGAGCCAGGCGCAGTTTAATAAAATAAAAGGAACTAGAAACACGAAAGAGGTCATTGCGATTCGTATTACAGCGAACTAGCTTTGCTAAAAGTCATTAAAAAAATGAACGATTCCGCGATTGAGTGGTAACTTAGTTAAAATACAAATCCGGAAAACAACAAGAAAAACATGGAAGAATTTGCATTTGAAGTAGTAAAAGCTGAAGAGATCAAAGATCGCAAGGTTGCAGGAATCATTGCAATATCTGCATTTGCGCTTTTGTTGGCAATCCTTCATTTTCTGGGATACCGCATTCCTACCCCTCCGCTTCCCGAACAATTATTGTATAAGGACATGGAAATGGAATTGGTTCCTGTTGAACTCCAGCAATTGCCAACCGGTACAGGTGGTGGAGGTTCCGGAACTCCTACGAAAGCAGAAAAAGCAGAAAATACTCCGGAACAAATGGAAGAATTGCTGACACAAAGTTCCAGCAGTTCGCATGTAAAATCCGGCGGTTCCAATCACACCAATACCACCAAACCCAACAACAATCCCCCAAGCGCACAGCACGTTAGCGATAATCCATTCGGGACAGGCGGAAGCGGCGGCGGATCGGGAACGGGAAATGGCCACGGAATCGGGAATGACGACGGAAACGGAAATGGCCCGGGTTCAGGTGGGGACGGTAGCGGTGGAAATGTCAGACGGTTCCTGGTACAGCAGCCGAATACCAATAACATTCAATCCGACGAAAACTGTAAGATCGTATTGTCAGTTTTGGTAGATCCGAGCGGGGAAATCATCGGGAAACCGACTTTCATCAAGAATGGCTCCACAACAAACGACATGGTTCTGATCAACCAGGTTATCAACGTCGTAAAAGAACAGGCACGATTCAACAAAGTGTCCGGATCCAGAAATGTGAAGGAGGCAATCGTTATCCGGATCAGTGCCAATTAGTTTTCGTTAAAGTCGTTTAAAAAACTGTTTTCTTCGTTTTTTACTTGTAGATTTAGGTTGGTTTACTAAGAGGTTTTATGTTATTCGTATATATTCTGTTTATACTCATTATTATTTTTTCACTCTACCAATATGTAGACAATAGTGAATGGGAAGAATTTCACGCGAAAAATTTCAAAACTATTTTCGAACACCGGAATAAACGTTACGGCGCTTACCAGACAAGAACCCGCCAGCCGGTCATAATGATGTATGTTCTTCTGGGTTCTGTTGCTTTGGGAATAGGTTCGATTTACACCAAAACGATCATCGATAACTACGAGGGTTTAAATGAAATGTCTTTCAGCGAAGTTTCCGATACAACACAGTTCAGTTTAAATAATCAGAATGTAAAAGAAACACCACCCAAACAATTCAATTACGAGGGTGAAAACGGTGACGGGCTTCCGGAAGCGAAAGAAGGCGGGGAAATTCGTGAGGATCGTCCGGAAACGACGGAAGCTTCTTCCAAACCGAAATCCCAGCCGGAACAATCCAAACCCCAAACAACGGAAGAATCTGTTCTGGACTTCGAAAAAAAGCAATTCGAACTCACAGGCGGGGCAGCTGAGCGCGAAAAAATCCAGAAAGAAATGGATAAGCGCAAAAGAGAACGTGAAGAGAAAAAAAGACAGCAGCAAAAACAGGATGGCGGTACCGGAAGGCCTGCGGGAGAAAATTCCGGTACAAGTGGAAAAAACCTTGCCGAATGGAATGTAAACGGACGCAAACCGCTTCAGAACAACCCGGATTACATCAAAGTTCCCGGTTATATGTGCGGCAGATCCATCACCGAAAAAGTCGTTGTAAAAGTTAAGGTTAATTCAAACGGTGACGTTTACTGGACGCAATCCCTTGCACCCGATGGAGCCAATCCATGCTGCGTGGAACAGGCATTGAGCTATGCCAAAAAATCCCGTTTCGAATATTCTGAAAAACCCATTGAAGAAGGTACTATTACCTATTATTTCAAGCCGCAACAATAATTAAAATGAACTATACTGAAACCATCGACTGGTTGTTTCAACAATTCCCGGCTTATCACAATTTGGGAGCACAAGCCTATAATCCCGGATTAAAAAACATCGAAGAATTGAGTGCTTTTTTCGGAAATCCTGAAAAAGAAATGCGCTTCATTCATGTCGGCGGAACAAACGGAAAAGGTTCCGTATCGAATATGCTGGCATCCATCCTGACGGAAAGCGGAGAAAAAACCGGCCTGTTCACTTCTCCTCACTTGTTTGACTTTACGGAACGGATCCGCATCAATGGCAAACCGGTAGACGAACAATTTGTGATTGAATTTTGCGAAAAAGTAAGAAATCACTCCTGGAATATTCAACCTTCCTTCTTTGAGATTACCTGGATGATGGCGCTTGCCTTTTTTCGTCAGAATAATTGTTCGATAGTCATTGCAGAAGTTGGTCTGGGCGGAAGATTAGACGCCACAAACATCATTCAGCCGCTTATTTCCGTGATTACGAACATCGGGCTCGACCATGTCAACATATTGGGTGATACGCGCGCAAAAATAGCGTACGAAAAAGCCGGGATTATCAAAAAGCAAACTCCGGTCGTATTGGGAGAAAAAGATTCCGAAACTTTCCCTGTTTTTGAAACGAAGGCAAAAGAAATGGAATCGCAGATCATTCTTCCCGAACCGAACATTTCATTACCGAAAGAAATCATCGGTTATCAGGTCGGAAATTACGGGATCGTATCGGCAGTTTGTGATTACCTGGAAACACTTGGTTTTACGGTTGATCAATCCACACGTGAAAAAGGAATTCAGAACCTGAAAAAAAATACCGGTTTCTTCGGTCGTATGGAAGTAATCGCACAGGAACCGTTAACGATCGTTGACTGCGCACACAATGCCGAAGGGATCCATGCCTTGTTCAATTCCATTCAGGAGATTAATAAAGGAGCACTTCATTGCATCTACGGCACCAGTTCCGACAAGGATTTGGATGCCATTTTAAAGGAATTTCCGGAAAACGCCCATTTTTACTTCACTCCTTTTTCCAATCCAAGAAGCATCCGGATCGAAGATTTGAAAGAAAAAGTGGATTCGAGAATAGAAAAAAAACTTTTTTTTAATTCTCCGTTAACAGCATTCAAACAAGCGCAAGAATCTGCAAACAAAGCGGATACGATTTTAATTTTCGGTTCTTTCTTTTTGGTCCACGATTTTTTTGAAGTTTTTTTTCAAAAAGGGCTTGCCGAAACGAAATAATGCCTTATATTTGCACTCGCAATCGGGAAACAACGGTTAACCGGAAAAGCAAAAAACAGGAAAATTGGTTCAGAGCATTCCGATTAAAATCGGAAGGGTCGGGAATCAAAATCCCAAAATTGGGAGATTAGCTCAGTTGGTTCAGAGCACCTGCCTTACAAGCAGGGGGTCGGGGGTTCGAATCCCTCATCTCCCACCACCACGAAAGTAGAAAAAGGTCATTCCCTTATTAGGAATGACCTTTTCACTTTGTGGTAGGTGGGTCCGTAGTGATGGCGGAACGACATCTACTGCGGAAATCACACAAATAATTCTTCTGTCATTTTAAAATGGTTAAGTAATTTTAATTATCTTAAAGTATGACACAACCACTTCCTTTTTGTACTTATGTTTTGTTTAGCGAAAAAGACGCAATGCTATATATTGGATACTCATCTAACCTGGAGAACCGATTAAAAAGTCACAATTATGGAAACGTAAAAAGTACTTCAAATAGAAGACCATTGAAACTGATCTTTTGTGAATTCTATCTCTTCGAGAAAGATGCAAGAAACAGAGAAAAATATTTTAAAACCACTGCCGGAAAAAAAGCGATCAAATTAATGCTTAGATCAACGTTATATACTTTAGGGTATGCCGAAAAGGTAGCTTTCATTTTTGAAGAAGATTAACTAGATTTTTTTTTCAATGTAAACGCAAACTCTTTCTGTTTTTTTCTTTTTGCAGCGTGTGAGAAGATGGTGGAATCCCGCTTCAAAACCCTGATTGAACTTTGGACGGATAATTAATCGACTTCTTCTCTTTCAGATTTTTTTTGGGGAATCCCGATAAAAAAAGGTAACTTGATTTCATACAAACTAGTTGATACGAATAATCACTATGAAAACATCCAACTTTCAAAATGTTATGAGGATCTTGCTTGGAGCGTTTATGCTATTGGCAGGTATTGGTCATTTAACCTTTCAACGGACGGAATTCCAGGCCCAGGTTCCGAGTTGGCTTCCCGATAATCCGCATTTTATAGATTTTGTGGTCGTTGCTTCCGGAGTCGTTGAAATTATTTTGGGATTAGCGATGATATTCTGGGTCAAACAAAAAATAAAGGTTGGGATCGTTTTAGCTATTTTCTACGTGCTGGTCTTTCCCGGGAACATATCGCAATACACGAATGGAATTGACGCATTTGGGTTGGATACCGACCTAAAACGGTTGATTCGCTTATTCTTCCAGCCCGTACTGATTTTATGGGCGCTTTGGTCAACCGGAGTATTCAGAGCAAAAATGAAAACGAGAACGTGAAATGAGTTTAGATTTCATTCTCATTCTCATTCTCATTCTGTTTTCGTACCTTGCCTCCAACTTATCACCCAATTCATTCGTCTTCAACCAGAGAACCTTTAAATCACACGTATGAAATTAGTTACCATCCTGTTTTTTCTCTTACTTGTTCAAATCGCTTTTGGACAACAGGTTCCTATTCAGAGCTACACTGTGGATGTAAAAGGACAGGTCCGTCTGGAAGTGAATTCAACAAGCGGAAAGTACTACCTGCTGCAGGTAAAACATCATCCGGATTCGGCATTTGCCCTGGCGACTTCCATGACTTTGGGTCAAACCGGTACAACGATTATTACAGAACCTTTGAGGGCTTATCCGCTCAATCATTACCAGGTATTGGAATACGACCAAAGCAATCCGATGGATTCGGACCAGGACGGAACGAACGATCTGGAAGAATTTAACGCTATGCCTTCAAAAGGTCCGTTGAATGCTGCGCCCACACTTTCTTCCGAACATGCATTAGTAACCCTCAATACGATTGCTGCTTTTCATACGGTATCCACGGAAGAAAACGGAACTCCCTGGGTCGAATACCTGAATGATGTGGAATACACCAAGTTCATCATTCTCGATTTTTATACTACTCAGCCGAAGATTTATTTCATCAATAGCAATAATTACGACCTGCATGCCGATTTTGCCGCTTACCTGGGAATCAATCACCTCTCCCCGACTCTGGTAAAAGGACAATTGATTTACAATCCACATATTCTTTCCTCAAACGGAACTTTGGGCACTTATGCTTTCAATTTCACGAACAACGAAGCAAAACCGTTTGCCGTTGTGCAGCGAACCCAGGAACTGCTTGCCGCAAACATGCCTTACCTAAGCAATAACCTGTCTTATTTTATTACGGAGAATAACGAACAGGATTACCAGGACAACAGTGCTTTGTATCAAAATTCGCGGGTGCCGGTTTTATTTGAATCCGATGTATATGCCGGGATCAATTACTGGGGACTGCACCAGGCTGAGGGCTACGGATTTTTCCGGTTGATGGCGCCGGGAGAAGTTCCGGATTCCAGGGATATTGTGCTGTACGAAGCACTTCCCAATTCGCTGCCACGTGTCGGCGGAATCATTTCTTCGGTGATACAAACACCGCTTTCTCATGTAAATCTGCGGGCTATTCACGACAACGTTCCGAATGCTTTTATCCGGGATCCATTATTGAATGACAGTATTTCAAATCTCCTGGGGCATTACATCTATTTCAAGACTAATCAAAGTTCGTATGAACTCCGCGAAGCTACTTTGGAAGAAGTCAATGCCTGGTTCGAAAGCAAACGTCCGGCCAACGAACAAACTCCTCCGTTGAACCTGTCTTACAAATCCATTCTTCCGCTGGATGCTATTTCCTTTGGAATGTATGACGGATTCGGTGCGAAAGTGGCCAATGTTGCTACCATGAGAACCTTTGGTTTCCCGGAGGGAACAATTCCGGACGGTTTTGGAGTACCGTTCTATTTTTACCAGGAATTCATGAAATACAATGGTTTCTTCGACGAGATCACCTCCATGATGCAGGATTCTTCCTTTATGGCAGACCGGAATGTCCGTGACACACGTTTAGAAACCTTACGTGATGCGATCGAGGACGCAAACATGCCGGCCTGGATGATGGACAGTCTGACAATCATGCAAAACTCTTTTCCTTCCGGAACTTCTATACGCAGCCGTTCCAGTACCAACAATGAAGACCTTCCCGGATTCAGCGGTGCCGGCTTGTACGATTCCAAAACCCATCATCCGGACGAAGGACACATTTCAAAAACGATCAAGGAAGTGTATGCCAGCCTGTGGAACCTTCGCGCTTTTGAAGAACGGGAATTTTACCGTGTGAACCATTTCAAAGCTTCCATGGGCGTATTGTGTCATCCTAATTTTGATGATGAGCAAGTAAACGGAGTTGGCGTAAGTGCCGATCCGGTATACAACACAGAAAACACTTTTTACCTGAATTCGCAATTAGGAGAAGAATTAATTACGAACCCGGAAAATACGTACCCGGAGGAACTATTGCTGAAGCGCTATCCGGACGGGAACGACAATTATTCCGTGATTCAATATTCCAGTTTGCTGGATGTGGACACTTTGTTAATGAACGATGTGCAATTGGATTTACTTCGTCAGTATTTGAGCGTGATCCACGACCGGTTTGCCCTTTTGTACAATGCGGTTGGCAATTCTACTTTTGCCATGGACATCGAATACAAGATCGACAGCACGAATCAATTGGTGATTAAACAAGCGCGGCCATGGGTTTCCTACGTTCCGTCAATTGCTGCGAAGCCGGTAGGATCTTTCAATTGTAATTTTGCGCTATTCCCGAATCCGGCGCAGGACCTGATTCACATTGCCTGTGAAGATTGCGGGATTGTGAGGATCCGTATTGCGGATATGAAAGGAAGTCTTGTACTGGATAAAATCATGGAACAAGCCGAGAACTGGAACCCGGAGGTTTCGATCGGACATCTTCAGAACGGGCTTTATTTCATCAGCGGGTTTATGGACGGTGCGGTTTGCAAAACGCTGAAATTCATCAAACACTGACTCCTTAAAAAGAAAAATCCCGACATCAGTTAATGATTGCCGGGATTCAAACTAATAAGAAGGGCACCTATTTTTTGCAATTGCTTGCAATCTGGGTCATAACCTTCGTAGTAATTTGCATTTCTTCCTGAGTTAATCCGCTCAATGCCGTAGCACGGTTGCTCGGAATTACCTCGTCCATCGCCTCCATAGCGTCCAGCGCTTTTTGGGTTACCAAAATATCCATTTTGCGTCGATCAGATTTATTGATCTTGCGTTTCAGGTACTTTGATTCCACCAACAGGTTAATCATTCGGTTGACAGACGCTGCATCCTTAAAAACCAATTCCGAAATCTCATTTTGCTGAATCCCGGGATTTTCAATCAAACATCGAATTACCAGCCATTGGTCAATGGTGATTTGATGTCCCAAAGATCTCAAACGAGCCTGCGCAAATTGGCGATAAGTACGGATCGCCCTGTCGATCTTGTAAAAGATTATCGATTCTAGTTTTTCCACTTGAATAAAATTGTTGTAGTACATAAGATAAATTGAGTTATTGATATAACGTCAATTACTCACTGTAAGTTGCATTCCGTGGACAAAATCCGTGAATTCTTTTAAAAGCCTTGCTGAAAGAAGCCAAATCTGCATATCCGAAAATGGAACTGATTTCCGTCCAGGTGTACCGATCCTGCATATGCAACTCCCTGGCTTTCTCCATTTTAATTGTGCGGAAATAGCTTGCAGGCCCGATTCCCATGTATGCCTTGAAACTTTTGTTCAATTTTGATACTGAAAAGCCGATCATCCGTGCATGCTTCGCCACATCGAAGTTCTCCTGCGGATGTTCATTCATGTAAGTAATCAATTTATCGATCGCCTTACTGTCTTCCGGATGCAAAATCTTATTCATAGCCAATGGATTACCTAAACAAAGGTAATGATTGATACATCAATTAATAGACCGTAGTCATTTTATATGACCACTTGTCATTCATTCTGAACCGCTTACAAATTCGGGTAAAAACAGACAACAAAAAACCAACTGAAAACGCTGATTTTTGGTGAAACAATTAAACACAAAGGATATGATTCAATGGTTTTCACATCAAATAAGCATTATCGATCTTTTTGCAATTTTCGGTAAAAAATAACTCCAGATATTTCTTCGGGTCGCTGCTCGTTCCTTACTCCTGATTCCACTCAGGAGAGCACATGGAGATATAGAGTACGGTTAGGTAATATAAGTTAAAATGTTTCAGCATTTAAACAAAGCAAAGGGACGAAAGCAATCCGGAGAAAGTCAGCTTTGATAGCTGAGTAAATTAAAGAGAAAACCCCGCTATCTAGCTAGCGGGGCTTTTTTCATTTTCGATCGTTTCCTCATCGATTTCCTCATCCAACAATTCAGCATTGGCTTTAAATGCAATCTTACTGAACACGTAACGCAATAAAATCAGTGCTATAACTGCCAGAGCAGCGGCAACAAAAAACGGTGATCCGTAAAAAACCGGATTCTTCTCAGCCAGTGGAACCGATTTATAGAAAATCCACATCATAAATATCGGGCCGGTCATTTCTGCCAGACTCATCAATGAAGTGAAGATGCCTTGTAATTCTCCCTGCTCATTATTTTTCACCTGGCTTGAAACCAGTGACCGCACACTCGGATCTACAATTCCCGAAAATGCGTAAGGTAAAATAATGATGTACATCATCCATCCGTAAGGGATCAAACCGATTCCGACCGTGACCACGCTTAGAATGACCAAACCGAGTGTGGCCGCTCCTTTTTCGCCCAACTTCTTCACAATCGGCCCGGACAATGCTCCCTGGACCAATCCGAAACAAACACCGACTACAGCCAGTGAAATTCCAACTGCCTGCTCGTCCCATCCGTAGCGCGCCATGGTGTAGTAATTCCACACCGAATGAATGGCCATGTTGGACAACAAAACGATAAATGTGACTACAAACAATCCTCTGTATTTCGGAAAATGAACGATCTGTTTAATCGCCCCGATCGGATTAGCACGTTTCCATTCAAATGCCCTGCGTTCGGATACCGGCAAAGATTCTTTCAAAAAGAGCAATCCGTAAAGGAAGTTTAATAAGGATAAACACGCTGCAACCATGAAAGGAACACGCAATCCGAATCCAGCAGCAATTCCTCCGATTGCCGGCCCGATGATAAAGCCGACACCAAATGCCGCACCGATCAACCCGAAATTCTGAGCCCGATTCTTATCGGTCGAAATATCCGCAATGTATGCCGCAGCAGTGGTAAAACTTGCCCCGAACATTCCCGAAACAGCTCTCCCCAGGATCAGCCACGCCAAATTCGGCGCGAAAAACATGAAAACATAATCCAATCCAAGTCCTAAAAGGGACATCAGAATGATCGGCCGGCGCCCGTAGCGGTCACTCAGGTTCCCGATCAACGGTGAAAAAAGGAACTGCATCGCTGCATAAGTAGCCAATACAATCCCGGAATACTTGGATGATTCCTTGATTGTTAAATGGGTAGCATCAGCAATCAAACTCGGAAGGGAAGGAATGATGATTCCCAAACCGATACAATCGATACAAATGGTAATTAAAATAAAAATTAAGCCTTTGGTCTGTTTTTCACTCATGCCGCAAAATTAAGGATTCATTTCCGTTGAGAAAAACCGGAAGTTTAATTTTAGGTAAACTGTGGATTTAGGAGTGTAAATGGCGTTGAAAATGGAGAATTTAAAATTGAAAAGGGGTAAGACAATTCCTGAACTTGTAAATTTTCCGATCTCTCCCTTTTAACTTGTCAATTTTCAATTTTCAATTAATTAGCTTTGCAGCATGAAACGCGAATTGGTAAAAACTGCAGATGGTTCAACGACAATCTATCTTCCGGAGTGGAATGAGCATTATCATTCGAGTCACGGGGCTTTACAGGAAGCGCAACACGTTTTCATCAAACACGGACTCAATCCGAAATCAGAGGATTACCTGACAATCTTTGAAATGGGTTTCGGAACGGGATTGAATGCCCTTCTCACCTATTTCGCTTCCGAAAAACGCAATCAGTACATTCATTACATCGCATTGGAAGCTTTCCCGCCAAAAGCTGAGGAAATCGAAGGAATGAACTACACTTCCTTTACTACGGACGAAGAAGCTTTGGAAGTATTCAAAAAAATGCACCGGGTGGACTGGAACATTCCGCGGGAAATTTCGGAACACTTTGTATTGGAAAAGGTGGAGAAACAAATCCAGGACCTGGAACTGGCGAACGAATCGATCGATTTGTGCTATTACGATGCATTTGGCCCGCGGGTACAACCGGAATTGTGGACTGCCGAAATCTTTCAAAAAATTTACGATTGGCTGAGCCCGGGAGGAGTTTTGGTGACTTACTGTGCCAAAGGACAAGTTAAGCGCGACCTGAAATCCGTTGGATTTGAAGTGATTTCACTGCCTGGCCCTCCGGGAAAACGGGAAATGACGAAGGCAATTAAAAATTCAAAATGATGAATTCAAAACTGCGAATTAAGCAGTACTTTTAAATACTCAAAAACACAATAAAATGGCAAACACAACATTAGGAGGAAATCCTGTACACACTAACGGTGACTTACCGGCAAAAGGATCACATGCAGCAGATTTTTCATTGGTAAACACGGACCTGGGAACGGTTTCACTGGACAACTACAAAGGAAAAAAACTGATCTTAAATATCTTCCCGAGCATTGATACGGGAACATGTGCAGCTTCTGTGCGTGAATTCAACAAGAAAGCTTCTTCCCTGGAAAACACTACTGTATTGTGTATTTCCCGCGATCTTCCTTTCGCTCAGAAACGTTTTTGCGGAGCAGAAGGAATTGAAAACGTGGTAACACTTTCTGATTTCAGAGATGGTGCCTTCGGGAAAAACTACGGATTGCACTTGCTGGATGGCCCGTTACAAGGATTGCTTGCAAGATCAGTGGTTGTTTTGGATGAAAATCACGATGTTGTTTATACGGAATTGGTTCCGGATATTAAAGATGAACCGGATTACGAAGGAGCATTGGCTGCTTTATAAGATTCACACTAGTTTAAATAAATCCCGTTTGGCCAGGCTGAGCGGGATTTTTTTATTTATTCACCTCCTACATTTGGCAGGTTCAGTCCTTCCGACTCGTTTTTCTCAACCCTTCCGAAAGAATAGGAAACTTTAAACCAAATAATGCGTGTGTCCTGTTTGGAATAGCTATTCATTTCGATATTGGGAAATGAAACGCGGTTGTTGCTTTGATCCTTATTGAAGATATCCTCAAAAGAAACGGATGCTTTTAATTTTTTATCGTAGAACTCCCGGCTGAAAGTCACATCCAATGCCGAACGGTTCCTGACAAATTCATAAATCTGGTAATTTCCCTTTCCGGTTAAATAGTACTCCACATTCAGGCGGATCTTCCAGGGCAAAATAAATTGCGAATACACTCCAGCCGTCCACATTCCCTTATTCGGATTCACGTAATTATAATCCGGAATCCTGGTTTTGGTGAACGAACTGTAAAGGTACAAGAACGACATCTTATCCACTTCAACCGGCTCATCCATGAATTTTAACCCCTTGGTGAAAAGTACAAAAGGAACAGGAAGCGCCACGAAATAATTGATGGAGTTTACATCTTTATAAGTCCGGAAAGTCTGAACGGTCTGCAGGGAATTCGGTTGCGCAACCACTTCTCCCAGGTTCAAAAACTGGGAATGGGTAAAATTGACCGAAAACTGTGCATAATCGAAGAAAGTGATCTTGAACTGCGCGTTGTCATAAAAATTCGGTTTCAGCTGTGTATTCCCGCTGGAAGAACTTAAAGGATCGTAATACCCGGAATTGTTCGGATCGTATTGCGAAAAACCGGGAATACCGATTTTACGGGAATAAGTCCCGATCACATTCACCAGCGAATTCATGCGGTAAATGGCGTTGAAGGAAGGGAAGAAATTGAAATAATGATTCACCGCAGTACTCGTCACATTGGAAGCTCTTTTCAAACTGAAATTCTCAGCCCTCACTCCCGCTCCCAGCGAAACTTTCTTTCCCAGTTTTTTCTTCAGGTCCACGTATGCCGCCAGGTTATCTTCCAGGTAATTAAAATCGATAACCGAAGAATACGTTCGGTTTTCCAATATATCCGAAGAAGTATTGTTCAAATTATAGGAACCGGTGTTGTCCACATGCATCACACTGTATTTCACTCCCGTATTCACATAGAACTTGATCTTCTCAAAGGGAATTTCTGCATCGGCACGCAAATAAAACCGGTGAATATTCATGTAATAATCCAGAATGCTGAAATCCGACGTGTCCAGGATTTGCTGCGTATTACTTCTTTTGGACCGGTTCTGATAATTGGAGTAAAATGCTGTCACGTTCAGCACGCGTTTAAGGGTATCGAATTCCTGCCGGAACTTGATCATTCCTTCATTCCCCATTCCGTAATTGCGCGATTTATAAGCTGTCTGAAGATTCACGGAAGGAAGCATTCCGGGGCTTTCTGTTACGGAATTCCCTTTGATCCGGTTATCCCCGAACGAACCGTTATAATTCAGGATTAAGCTGGAACGGCGGGAAAAATTAAAGGTAATAGCCGGTTTGAAATAATAGTAACTGCTTCCCGTTTGTTCCTGCCGGTCCGAATTTAAACCGATCACCGGATTGAATGAGTTTAAAACCCGTGCCGAAGTATCCCGGCTGGAGCGTTCCATATTGGAATATCCCACCTGCATCTGCCAATTCCATTTCGACTGGCGGCCGCTTAAGACCAGAGACGGGGAAATTTTCTGGTTTTGGTTTAACCCGTAATTCAACGTAACCGTTCCTGAAAGCCATTTCGTAGGTTTACCGATGCTGTTGATATTAATAATGGCTCCGCTCACGTTTGCATCAAAAGAAGCTCCCGGATTCGAAATAATCTCTATTTTTTCAACGGAACTCGCCGGCAGGCTTTTCAATAGGCTCATCAAGTCGTCGGTAGACAAACTGCTGGGAACTCCCTCGAAATAAACCGAAGCCATTTGTCCGCCAACAGCAAATCCGCCACCTGGATACGGCATAATTCCCGGAACTTTCAAAATAGCATCATACACACTACTGATCGACAACACCGGATTATCTTTCACTAACAGCGTGGTTTTATCCGCATCGATCTCAATGAATTTTCTTGGAATTCCGGTTACCGTCACCTCATCCAGTTCCGAAACCGCTTCTTTTAGGGCCAATTCACCCAATTGGATCGTATCCGCAGTGGTTTCTTTGATCTCGAAACTTAGTAAAACGGGCTGGTACAATTGCGTTTTAATCGTGAAGGAATACACTCCTGTCCTTTTTGGAATTTCCAGCAATTGCTGGCAATCTGTAAACTGCTCTTTCAGGATAACACTGTCTTTTCCCGCAATAAGGGTTGAAAGAATAACCTGCTTGGGAACATCTTCACACGGAATGTCCTTTCCCAAAACCGAAAAACGGATCCATTGCGATTGTGCGGATAAATGAGCTGAAAAAAGCAAAAAGCAAATAAGGCCCAGGAGTCGAGTCATTACAGTGTTTGATTTGGAGATCTAAAAGTAGTATTAATGTTCTTAGGAAAAGTGAATTTGGGATAGATGGTTACAGAAGCTGTTGACTAATATTCTTTTGGAGCTATTTCCCGCTTTCCGCGCTACATGGTAGTTTGCTCCAATCGGGGCTATAGTTTCTGTTTGATTGGTAACAGTTTAGGGGAAGCTTACATAAATCGCATGATAGTTTCAATGTCGCAACCCTCGGAGGGATCCTTGTACATTTTTGTCATCCATTTGCTAAGACTGCACATTTGATAGTATTCTAAAAACAAATATAATTGCTGCCTACCAACCTATCCGACTTAAAAGTAAATTCTGCAATACAATGATCCAAACTATCAATAAATTTTCCATCTCTGCATATTGCATCAAAATAGTAACTTAAAATTTGCTTACCATCCCTTTCATCTATCATATTTGGATTACAGAACACCCTTAAGAACTCTGTTTGAGTTCTATTTTCCAACTTCAAACTATCGATAATAATTTCAGATGCTTGTTTGGTTCTTAGTTTCTTACATCCCAAACTATCAGTCCGCCAATTTTCAACCAAAATTTCTACCTCCTTAACTTCTTGTATTGTTTTATCATTAGATGAAATAGTGTTTCTAGTACTTACACAAGACATTATCATCATAAAAACTATTTGTAGTATGATGATATTAAGGTGTTTTTTTCTTTTCATATCCAGTGGTTTCATAAATTCGGTTTGTTACTGTTCCTATTTGACCTTTACCTCTTTTATCAAAGGTTACACCTTTGAACATATCAGTAATATTTCCTTGCGCCTCTGTAATCCAATCCTGTCTCTTTATCCCGTTCATGCTGCGTGGTCAAATACCTATCTCCGACTCCATTATCGTATTCTCTTAAAATCTTTCCATAGGAATAATAATCCAGTGCATTTACAATTAACGGAATGTTCAGGGAATTCACCATGAAAGCTACGGGAGTATTACACAAATGGCCATAAATAAAATAGGTCGTTTCATCGACATTGATTTTTGCATTGGAGTCAAGGCTGGTAATACACACACGGTCTGATTCGTACATAAAATCTGTTGTGACTTCATGAATTCGTTAGCTTTTACTTCTCATACTTCATACTCTTATAGAATTTTTCAAATGCCTTCACATCCGATTCGTTCTTTAAGTTCTCGAATACGATAGTTAAGGATTTATAACCTATATGTTTCTTGTAAGTTTTCGGTATCTCTGCGACAAATACTTTGTAAGCGTGCGAATAAGGGATTCGTGGTTTCAATATTTTTACAGGCATATTATCAATGGTGTCAAAAAAGACATTGTATATCCGGTAATAATCCAGATCAACATCTGACTTTATTTTAGTCGCGACAAAAGGCAATTTAGCCTCTTCAAACTCCTTTATTTGCAAAGTGTCAAACGACGGTATGATTGGAACATCAAACTCATAAAGATTATTAGCATAATAACTGCTACTAAGTGAGACTGTCATATTATTTAATTCAAAAGACAAGCGACTTCCTTCCATCGTGCCTATCTCTTTTTTGTCGCTTACGTTATTTTCACACTTGAATGCAAAATGATCATACTTCAAAGTATGTTCCGAATTACAGGCTGTAAGAATTATAACCGTTCCGAAATAGATTATAAAAAGATTCATTTTCAACATATTACCAAATTTATTATTTCTTTATTGCTGCTGTATTATATGAGGAAGAGGTATAATTATCCAAAAAAGATTTAATATCAGCATTACTATTTCCAGTACCAAATTGTTGAGGGTAAACTCCTGTGTTTACATTATGAAACCAATTAGTCTGTTGTTTAATGGTATTCTTACCGAAAGATGTTTTGCCGGTATTTGTTTCTTCCATAGCTCCTCCAGGTTCATGATCCATCCCCAGATTATGACCTATTTCATGTATTATCACTGACTTAAGTGTGTTGAAATTTTTGGTGTATTCGGCAAGAGCCTTATTACCTCCAATTTCTCCCCAACCCAACATATTTTTTCCTTGTTCACCTTTTGCTCCATCAACAATAAATAAAACATTGGCTCCACTTGGAATAGAGGATATTGATTCCACATATTTAAAACTAATCTCAATACTAACTGTAGTGTTAGTTACATTTTTCCCATTAACCTTTTTTGGCCCACCATCATTTAATCTTTCAGTATATCCAGATCCAAGTTGAGGTGAAATACCAGAAGCAAGTTTGTTTTTTGTAGCATCTACAATGTAATATGTTGCAGTAACTCGGGTATTCATTGTATAAGTTTTATTATCGGTATTTTTAGTTAACGTTGAACTTACAACATGATCTTTACCATTTGGATCAATTAAAATAATTGGATTCCCGGCAACATAATTATAAGGAGAAAGACTTGGGTATTTGCTTACTTTTGGATCAAGTGATAGAAACCTCGCCACATCACTGTCGTAGTAACGTGCTCCTCTGTAATCCAAACCGGTTTCTTTATCCCGTTCATGCTGAGTGGTCAGGTAACGATCTCCCGAACCATTATCGTATTCCCGTAAAATCTTTCCGTAAGAGTAATAATCCAGTGCATTTACAATTAACGGAATGTTGATGGAATCCACCATGAAAGCTACGCGTGTATTCCCCAAATGGTCATAAATAAAGTAGGTCGCTTCCGCAGGATGAATTTTAGCAGCTGGAGTTGTTGTACTGGCTGTAATACGGGCTACTCTATCAGAACCATACACAAAATATTCAGAGCTTGAAGTAGTGGTACTTCCCGTGGTGGTGAATTTCACAATGCTCAAATCCCTGCCCGTGGCGTCTTTGATGTACATTTCTCGCGTGGTCTGGCCGCTGCCAACTACTTTTTTGAAAATGCGCTGGTCCGAACCGTCGTACAAGTAATAGGAATCCGTGGAGTCCTGCTCTACCTGGTACGGGTAAGTTCCGCGCAGGTACACAGTTGCATTGATATCCCGGTGATCATCGGTGAGCAGGTTCCCGTTTTCATCGTAGGTATAATTGCGTGCCGCCGAAGAAACCAGGTCTTCTACTTTTTTCAGACGGTTGTTGCCGTTGAAGTATGTATAGGAGAAGTCTTCCTGGGTGGAACTGTTGTTGACATTCGCTGCCGGTTTGGTGCGGTTCTGGATCAGGATGTTCCCGATGCGGTCGTATTTCCAGACCTCATCACCGATTCCGTAAGAAGTGCCCGGGTTCACATTGGAAGTATTCCCGAACTGGGCATCCACGATATCGCCTACCAACCCATCTGCCTGGACCAACCGGTTGATGCGGTCGTATTTGTAGCCATATATGGTTTCTTTGGAGAACAATGGAACTGAATTACTTGCTGTACTAAAGTTATAACTTATTTTGGTTCCCTTCACATTTCCGTTAAAAGTGTTTTGCTGGCCCACCGTTGAATTGTTGTAGGAAGGCATAGCTGTTGCGTCGTAATAAAGTTGTTCCCAAAACAGGGTATTGCTGTTACCGATCCCGGTGAGGCGGTCGCGGTCGTCGTAGAAATAAGGCATTACCTGTGCCGGTGTACCTGTTTCCCCATGGAAACGTTTGGATATAACAGTACCGCGTGCATTGTCATACACATACGAACAAATAGCAGTTCCGTCATTGGCAGTGCTTACATCTCCCTGTGCGGCAAACACCTTTTGCAGGCGGTTCAGCTGGTCGTATTCGTAGAAATATTTCATATCTACGGAGCCGTTGCTTCCCATGTCGAGTTTTTGTTCCAATAAAGCCCCCCTGAAATTGTAGAGCGCATACGTAATGGTAACTTTTACCAGGAACTGGTCGTTTGTAGCCACATTGGTGGGATGCTGCAGAATGACCTGGCTGGCTAATAAGTCTTCGGAATTGTAGGTATACGTGATCTTCTGGATTGAATTGGCGTATGCACCCAGTGAAGGCCCGTAGGAATTGGACTCAATCAGTTTGCCCAGTGAAGACGGGGTCAGCTGGGAGGTTCCGTAAATCATGGTTTTCTCACTGATTACCGTTGTGAAAGAAGGGATGTTCGGCATTCCAGCTATGCTCATCGTGTCCTCGTCAAATGGGTCGAGGGTTTTATACCGGATCAGCCAATCCTGCGTCATTCGGTTGGAGAAGGTATAGTGGAAATAATGCGGCAGGCTGTTTATATCGTATTCGTAATTTCCGGGGGCTCCTACTGCTTTCGTTTCAAAGCAGAACGGATCGATGTGGTACGGATTGGTTACCAGTGATTGTGAGATCAGGTTCCCGTAACTATCGTACTCAAATTTGCGGTAGCGTGGTTCCAGTGCATCATGTGTGTCTACATGTCTGCGGTCAGCTTCATCCTGCACCGCACTGATCTTGCCGTGCTTGTTGTAGATGTAGCGTTTTTCGCCGCCGTCCACATTGGTTTCACGGATCAACTGCCCCAGCAGGTTGTATTGGTAATTGGTATGCTGACGCAGCGCATTGATGGTTTTCGACAAGTTCCCGTAAGAATCATATACATACAGCGTCACCACTTTTTCGGTGGTATTGGCCATAGCCATGGTTGCCACAGTTTGTCCGGTGGCATTGGTATACGTAACGGTTTCCTTGTTGTCCTGATCTTTCACAGAAGTACGTGTAAAGCGGAAACTACCCGTAGCCCCGGAATTCATAATAAGGTTTAGCTCTGTTCTGCTCAATCCAAGTTCACAGGACATGTAAATGTTATTGGTAATCCAGGTTTGCTTCTTCATGGTGGTAGAATCCGTGATGCTGATTCCCGGGTCCGAATGCCTGATATCCAGTGAGCCCGGATCATTCTCGTATTTGGTTTCATTGTAAAGTGGAGAAGCCAGGTTGTATTTATACAGGATCGGGTTGAGCGCCGTTACCGGGATGGAATCGTAAAACACGGAAGGTTTGCGCTGGATCTTTGGTCGCCCCCAATTGTCGTAATCCACGGAACCGCTCGATATCTGGATGGTTCCTTCATCGCGGTAAGCTTTCACAATTCCTGCCTTCCTGCCCAACGGATCAATAAATGCTTTCTGGAACTCCCGGTAATCGGCAGTATCTGTGTTGTTTTGGTACAAAACAGAGTACACATAGTTTTCATCGGTTCGTTCTTTGAAGGTCCGGGAAAAATTGTGTTTCCAGAGTTGGTATTCATTCCGGGAAAGCAAACGTGTGCCGTTTTCGGTAATATTTTTAAGGCGGTTGAAGCCATCAAATGCATACTCCATGTAATGCCCCGAAGGAGCAATCATTTTACTGACCTGCCCGTCATCGGTGTATTCAAAAGATGTTCCCAGGGAATCGGCACGGCCGTAACCCACTGTTACATGAATTGGCAAACCGATATTCCGCGTTTCGACGGAGGAATAATTGTATAAAAAGCTGAAATGCGGGTTGGTACAATTGGTATCGACATTCCAATTGATCTTCGTGGTGTTGTAATAAAATTTCGTCAGCAGGCCGACTTGGTTGGAAATCAAGGTCGGCTGCATGTGCTGGTTGCGTTTATGAACCCTGGATGTTGTGAGCGTATCGAATGGGAAGAGCATTTTAAAGGGGTGAATGAATCCGTTGGCATCTACTCCTGCATAGTCTACGTAGAAATCAGCAACCTGTGTATTGCTGCGGTCAAAACGTTTGGTGGAGAAAGCCGTTGAAACTGCATCCATAATGGTGTCCAGCTGAGTGATCGTGGAGCGTAATTGCAAGGTCTTTTTCAGGACATCTGTCAGGATAGGCAATTCAGCCGGGCCGCCTTCCTCGTCATCACCGGTCGGGATAGCCGGGTTGCAGCCAATCAGTTCCACTCCCGGGTAACAAGTTGCATAGTTGATAGTTGAAGGACAGGCGTAGTAACCAACCACCGGATCTTTCCATAAGCAATAATTGAAAGGGAGTTGTGCCAGGAATTCTTCTTCCGTACCATTTTTCCAGCGCACACAGGAAGCACAACTCACCGGGTCGACCGGAGGAGTACCGATTTCAGGGCATGAAGGCCCATCGTATTCTACTGTTTGATTGGTTGAGAAAGCATCGACCGGCCAGCGGGCATCGTAAAGGTAGTATTCACTTTTGCGTAATTCAGCGGCATCGCGCTGGTTTTTGGTAATATGTGTTTGCTGGAATGGCGTGGAACGCATGGCATATTGGCGGCTGCGGGTCATTCCGTCGTATTTCGGCAATTCCGGCGCAATTCCGGCGGTATAGGTATCCACATAATCAGGGTCCCAACGGAACGAGTACATGACCGTATCCTGGTCGTCGTTCAGCAGAACATGATCGAACTGTGTTCCTACTCCATTAATGGTTTTGATGTCGTAGTTATACCAGTAACGGTCATAGCGGTTCTTCAGATCATACAAGTAGAAATACTGTTTTTCATCCTTGGCAGTTGGCAAATGCGGAGAGGTATTGGTGATACTGAAGACCTGCCAGGAAGGTTCGTGTTTGAGGCGCAGCGAATTGATCGTTTTGGTTCCGCCAGTTCCGAAAATATCGGTGGAAGAAACAGTTCTTCCCGGGATATCCTCCAGTCCCATGAGTGCTTTGTAAGCCCTTCCATTGGAAGTTCCTTTATAATCCGCCTCGTAATATTCGTAGGTTGTTTTCGTTTCAATGTAACTCCAGTTGCTTTGCGCTGCATTGTTGCAGTAAACATCCAGTGGGTTCCCGGTAAATGCAAATCCTGTAAGGAAAGGTTTGCTTCCGTAAATAGCGATCAGGGAAGACAGGACAGCCGGTTCGATATCGCGGTTTGCCACAGCAATGATGCGTTCCATTTCGCTTTCGGTAAAGGCAGGACTACGGGCCATTAAAGCATTGAATACTGTTTCGGAAGGGTATTTATTTCCGGTTTCGATAATTTCCACAATGGTATTATTCGAAATTGCAGATTTCCCGATAATGGTTGAGAAGTTAGCATCTGTAATAACCTGGCTCATGAGAATATTTCGAAGGGTTGCGGGTGTCAGGTAACGGGAGTTCACAATTTTAGTGATTGCCGATTCCGAAAATTGCGGTTGATTGGTTAGTATCTTTAAGAAAGAGTTGGTACCAAAGTACCGGGAAGTTCCATCTGCCAGGGCTTTCACCACCGGATCAGATAAGTACTCGTTTTTCAGGAACAGCGTTTCTATAAAATCAGAGCTCCATCTTATTGAAGTGTTTTGTGCAGCACTAAGGAGCACCTCATCTGCAATGTAGCTTTGCTGATTGATTACAGAAATCGGCGAGATAGAAGTAAAAAGCAGGTTCGTTCCGAATTTACCCATGAAACGGATCAAAGTCAGGTTACTCAGATTTCCCTGCGCCAGCAGGAGTGTCATTTTTTGCTGATCGGATATCCGGGTGGTATACATCACATGGTACAATACCGTGTCCATGATCGGTGAATGGGTAAGTAAGGTATCAACAATGGCGCTTGCAGTTGCCGTATTTATTAATGAAATTTGGGCTGTCGCCAATGTGGCGTTATAAACTCTCGGATTGGTATGTCCCGGCCCGAAAGGGTTTGCCCCTGTATACACGTATGGAGCAGGAAGCGTTCCCGAAGAGATAATGGCCTGTTTGTAGAGGTAATTGTCGTATTTGCGATTGATTTCTTCTTTTTTCTTAATGAAATAAGAATGGAACATGTAAGCAGGGTTTGCAGTGTCTAAAACAGGGAAGAATTCAAATTCCAGGAATTTCGGAAGTTCAAAATCACTGCCTGATCCATTGAAAACAGGAATGTCGAGCCACGGATATGCAGCAGAGCCGGTATAGGTTATTCCGGGCCCGGAACCAATAGTAACCGATACAGGCTTGTTCAGGTAATAATCGCGGTATTCGTATTGTCCGCCGGGGTTATCGTATTCCTGTTCCCAAACCAGGTCTTCCCGGTACGGATTGGGGCGGGTATACCCGTTTTGGTAGGCGAGTGTGTATTCGTAACTGATCAGTTTCTCAGAAAACAGCTTATTGTTTACATCGTATTCTTTGACCGATTTCAATTTCCCATGATACAAATAATCTTCTGCGGAAGGAAAGGTAACCTGGTAGTCAAAATCACCGCCATAATGTACATAATCTGTTCTGTTGACGTATTCATTCCCATCTTCCATCAAAGAAGGTCCGTAAACAGATACTTTTTTAAACCCGACATCAAAATTGAATCGTCTTCCATTGTAAAAACGCTTGTCTGAAATTTGGATCAGGGTAGATTTTTTGACCATGGAATCTGTTTTAAAATCGTAGAACCATCGTTTGTGGCCGTTATTAGTTGATGAAGTACCGTTTTTTACCAAATCGTCCTCGTCATTTTTTAAAACGTATTTCACAATAGGATGAACAACATCTGACCGGGAAAGTCCATATCCTGTAGTTGCCACAACGCCGCAAAACCCTGAATTTTCTCTTGAGAAGGCCCCCGTGAACCGCGTTCTCGGATCTGATGTGGGGTAATATTCAATTTTGGTGATACCACCTAGATTATCGACGATTTGCGTGAGTACCATTCCGGTATGACCGTTCAATAATTGATCGGATTGGTAAGTTGCCTGGTTATTTTTGAACTTCGAATAGGAAAAGAAAGTTGTCAGTAACTGTGTCGTATCGCTGGTCCAACCGATCGGGATTTCACGAACTGCCTTTAATAAAACAAAAACTTGCTTTACGTCGTTCCGGTACTGTAACGGATCTCCATTATTGTATGCATAATTTTGAAGCATCCGGCAGGTGTCGGATGTATATTCCAGTTTTTTCCTGTTGATCAGTTTCAAACCAGTTTCAACAGGTCCACCAATCTCCCCGTTTACCTTGAAATAATTAACGCCAACCAGCATGTAAGGATTTTTGGTGTAACGGATCAATTCAAAATCTTCCAGTTTTACGGTCGCATCCAGTTTGGTTGGAGTATTTGAAGTAGACGGCAGTGCACCTGTCAGGGATGTATTCATAAAGTTCCACCAGAAATGATAAGCTTCTTTCCCACTTCCACTTGCATAGTTTAGCGGGTTTTCGTGTGTAATCATGTGCTCATAAATGGGTGAAACCATATTCCAAGGTAAGCCAATTCCGAAATTTCCGGGAATATCCGCGGCAGATTTCAACGCAAATGATAAGGGTTCGCCATACCGGCAGATGTATGCATTTTCGGTCATTAATTCATAGATCGAATCCGTTGTATTGAAGTCCCAGACTTCTGTTGGAAGCAGAGAATAATTCATATCCGAGTTCCCCGGGCCGATCTGGAAATTGAATCCCTGGTATTTTGTGGGGATATTCGGCATCACAAAAAGGTTTGAAAGCTGCTTGTTGCTTTCGCCATAGTTCAAGGACCATTTTAAGGCCATATTGAACGTAGAATAAAGTACTTTGGAGCGCGAAGAATTGTAATTGTCCGTTGAGAAATAAATTCCATTGTTTAAGTTATACTCGCTAAAATCGGCATTCAAACTATCCAGCCCTCTTGGATTTTCTAAATCCCCTGTGACGATGCGCATGTCGAAAGTTCCGGCATTTTGAAATATCTGAGGTTCGGATTCACCATTTGGCCTGGTTATACGCGACCGGACTTCGTAAATATCTCCCGGGTAGATTTTGTCGGTCATTAGTCGCGGACTCTCAATAAAACTATGAGCAAACGAAATGGAAGAACTATCACCGGTATTGGAACGCAAATACCCGCCGGATGTTGAATAAGGATCTGAAGGATTAATTGCATTCGGATTCGTAGTTCCATTGATCTTTGAATGCTGGTAACGTTTCCATTCGCTATTGAAAACATCGTCCGATTTTCCGTCACTGAAAATGGACTGGTAACTGTATAAACTATCCAGTCGCCCGTTGCCATTGGCAGTGAAATTGATAAACTCGTTGTTATTGTTTAAGATCAGATTTTTATCGGTAGCATAATTCAATTCCAAACGGTCTACCAGTCCATCAATGGAAATCGCTTCCACTTTCATGAGTAATAAATCAGCGTAACAGGAAAAATCATGCTCTTTGGCAAAGGTTGAAGAGGAGAATTTGGCCGCCGCCGCATATTTGTAAGCCTCCTGATCAAATTCTTTAAAATAATTGAATTTCCCAAACCCTTTGTATGTGAAATTAATTCCCTGGAATGGCTGGTTACGATGTGTAATCGCATCGCAGTACCACAAATTATATTTCTGCTTCGGAAGGATGGAATTTTCTATTGCCGCTGCCTGACCAGCATTTTCATAATCACCTAAGACCTGAACATCTTCCGCATCATTCACCCCTGTATTTGTGTGCGCCTGATCGTAATACAAAACGCGTTTATTTGATGGGGCATTATAGGATTGAACGGCTGTCCGGAATGTATATCGTGTTCCATCTGCAGTAATAACAATCCAGCTATCACCGGTATATCGTATTTCCACATGATTTTCGAAAGCATTCAATTCGAAAACCGCGGTTTTGTTATCATCTACATCGATATATTTGAAAACTGCTCTTCCACTTGCAACCCCCGGAATATTAATATAAGGAGAAAACCAGTATACATCTCCTTCATTCACCACACGATTGCCCACTGAGCTAAAATTCAAAAGTGTAGAGCTTGTTCCTGATTCGGTACAATAATCATCCAGTTTAAAATTGTTAAAGACTTCTGTTTCGATTGAAATGGTGGGGATATTCAAATTCCAGCCTTCACCATAAGGTATTCCCGTTGAAACAGGCATTGTGTTCCCTATAGAAAAAGAACTGCTGTAATTCAAACTCAGGGCGAAACTCAAACCACTTGGAGTAGAAACGGAACCAAGCTGAATGGTTGAATTATAATCTCCTGAAAACAAATTGACGTCACCGGAGTAAACTCCCGAACTTAATTCGGATGGCTTGGAAACCTGAGGTATCATTTCAGAATTGTTTCTTCCTCCAATGACCTGGGAAAAAGAATGAAAACTCCATACGCAAAAGAGCAAAATGATTGATTTAGGCATTTTTGATAGAAATTAGTAGCATTAGTATTTTTCAGTAGTAGTAAATAATTAGGTTTTAAATATACTATTTTTCATTTCATAAGTTTCAATTTAATAATTTGTTACACAAGTCTATACAAAGATCGTTTCCCAGTTCGTAATCAATTTACGATCCCATGAACTATTACAGTTATTTAAAGCTTATGAAACAATCATATTTCGGTTAAAATATAATCAAAACACTTGTTTCAAATCAACTTTTCACGTAACTTAAAGTGAAAACGAAACAAATTATGCTGGTAAAAACTTATGGAAGTGCCGTATTCGGGATTGATGCAACAACCATTACAATCGAAGTAAATATTGCGAACGGAGTTAATTTTATGCTTGTCGGATTGCCGGACAAAGCCGTTCAGGAAAGTCATCAACGGATCAAGGCTGCTTTAAAGAACAACAACCTGAATTACCCCGGAAAAGAAATCACCGTCAACATGGCTCCGGCAGATATCCGGAAGGAAGGATCGACATTCGACCTGGCAATCGGAATCGGGATATTAGCGGCCTCCGAGCAAATTTCTGCTACCAAACTGGAAGATTATCTCCTGCTCGGTGAATTATCACTCGACGGAACGTTGCAGGTCATCAAGGGAGTTTTACCCATTGTTATGCAAGCCAAAAAAGACGGTTTCAAAGGAATCCTTCTTCCCAAACAAAACGAATCCGAAGCTGCGATTGTGGAAGGAATAGCTATTTATGGAATGGAAAACATGCGGGATGTCATCGATTTTCTGAATGGATCCAAACCCTTCACACCGGCAGTATTCAATAGTGAAGAAGAATTTCAACGTCAGCTTCATGAAAATGAAGTCGATTTTAAAGATGTGAAAGGCCAGAGTGCCATCAAACGGGCTTTTGAAATTGCGGCTGCGGGTGGACACAATGTCATCCTGATCGGTCCTCCGGGAGCTGGAAAATCCATGCTGGCCAAGAGGCTTCCGACCATACTTCCGCCTATGAGCATCGACGAATCACTGGAGACGACCAAGATTCATTCTGTAGCAGGTAAAATCGGGAAAAACAACGGGCTGATTACCCAAAGACCTTTTAGGAAACCGCATCACACCATTTCGGATGTGGCGCTAGTGGGCGGTGGTTCTTATCCGCAACCCGGAGAAATTTCACTCGCACACAACGGGGTGCTGTTCCTGGATGAACTTCCGGAATACAAAAGGCAGGTGCTGGAAGTCATGCGACAACCCCTGGAAGACCGGACAGTGAATGTTTCACGGGCGCGGTTCTCAGTCGATTATCCTGCCGGATTTATGTTAGTGGCCGCGATGAATCCTTGTCCGTGCGGATATTACAATCATCCCGAAAAAGAATGCGTATGCGCACCGGGAACTGTGCAGCGTTATTTGAATAAGATCTCCGGGCCGTTATTGGACCGCATTGATCTGCATGTGGAAGTCACCCCGGTTTCTTTTGACGACCTGGCTTTCAATGCTCCAACCGAAACCAGCACTGAAATCCGGGAACGCGTAATCCGTGCAAGAATGGTCCAGCTGAACCGTTATCAGGGTTCACAAACACATTGCAATGCACAAATGCAACGTAAAGAACTGACTGAATTTTGCGAAATATCGCCGGAAGGAAAACAATTACTCAAGAATGCCATGGATCGTTTGGGACTTTCCGCAAGAGCATACGACCGCATCCTGAAAGTTGCCCGCACAATAGCCGATCTGGATAACTCTGCAACTATTGAAACGGTTCATTTGTCGGAAGCAATCCAATTGCGCAACCTGGACCGGGAAAATTGGGCGGGATGAAATCAGTAGGGGCCTATTTAACCGATTTAATATCCTTTGCGGTGATGTAAATCTGGCCGGAATCATCTTTCCAGAATGTGCCTTTCGCCCAAATATGTTCTCCAGTCTGAAATTGCTTGTATGTACCGCCAGACTTTTGCAGGTTAACAATACTGATGGTTACCACGTAGTTTTTGTTGTCAGAATCTTTTACGGTAGCCATATATCCGTCTTTGCCATTTTCAATCTTTACAATTTCACCAGTCACTTCCATTTCCTGTTGTTCGGAAGTTTGTGAAGTTTCTGCCGCCTTTTTTTGATTGGAACAAGCTGGCGCCGATGCAATTAGAAACAAGAAACCTATGGACAAAAAAGATGCTTTCATTTGACTATTTTTTGCAAAGATAAGCACTTCCGAAATCAGGGAACGCGGATGCAATAAAATCACTTCAAATTAATAAGCCTGATGCCTTCTTTTAACAGCATCTTAAATTATCGGAACAAGCATTACTCTTTCACGAAACTCAAGGTATAATTTTCAGACTCTGTTTGAATGTTTAAGAAATACATCCCGTTTGTTAAACCGGAAAGATCAATTGTATTTTCTTCTAAACGGGGATTAATCACTTTTCCATCCAGCGAAATAATCGACATTCCCGCTACCGGCAATTCATTGAGATTCAAAACATGCAGTAAATTAGATGCCGGATTCGGGTAAAGCAGGAAGGAAACGGTTTTTTCATGTTCATCCACCGCAAGCGTATTCAAAGCCAGTTTCACCGCTGCGTAAGCGTTGACTTTCCCCATCCCCCACTTGGTATCGCCGGGAGCCACAATTGCACCGGTGTAATTATCCAGACGGGCAGTTGTTTTAATGATATTCTTCACTTGCTGGCTGGACAAATTCGGATTGGCGTCCAGTATCAGGGAAACAATACCGGTCACACAGGGTGTCGCCATGGATGTTCCGGAGAATCGGGCAAAATCGTAAGTTTTGTTATTGAAAGTGATCGATGCCACAGAAGTATATGCCGCATCGGTATAAGACGAAATGGATGAAATGACGTTCACTCCCGGGGCCGCAATATCCGGCTTCATCGTTTCATTATGCAATGGCCCGATACTAGTGAATGATGCCGGGGCACCACCAACTGTTGTTCCTCCTCCGTTTACATAACTGGAAGCATACGCAGCAACGGTTATTGCGCTATTCGCACAACCCGGTTCCCCGATTGCATAGTACGAATCTCCGGCTATTCCGTTCGCTCCGTAAGCCGTAAAAGTCTGACCGAAATTTCCTGCACCATTCGTTAGTTCCGGAAGGTTCCAGTAATGAACAGTTCCGTCTGCAGCTGATCCTGTCAACACGATCCGGTAATTGGTATTCAGCGAACGAATCCGGATTTGCATCCCCGGTTTTCCATTGAGCGGATTAGCCGTTTCCGAAGAAATAGTGAAAACAATCGTGTCATTTCCTGCAACCAACATCGAATCCAGGTAACCGGTCGTTGAAGTGGAATAAAAAGGACTTGCAACCAGCAAGGTTCCGGCACCGTTATAAACGGAAATCTTATTCGAAAAATCGTGTCCCTGTTCTCCCCAGGCCGTGATGCATTCTCCCCACATATAAGGATTGGCAGCATAAGAATAGAAACCGATCCGGGAATTGAAGATGTTATTGTTGAACGTTTTTTTGATGTGGAAATTCGTTCCGTTATTATTTCCGGCAGCTGCCACAAAAACAACCTGGTTCGTTGCACTCAGTTCGTCAATCGCTTCGGACAGCAAAGAAAACCCATCCAAACTTCCCATTTGATTGTAATAAACTCCCCAACTCATGTTTACAACCAATCGTTTTCCGGCTGCCTGAGCTTTATCTTTCATCCACACAAAAGCATCGATGGCTGAAGCCTGATCGATATAGAATGTCACGAACAGATACTCAGATTCAAAACCAAATCCGCGATAGATGGATCCGGCCCCGCTTCCGCCTGCAATACCGGCTACGTGAGATCCGTGGGTGTGGTGACTGTAAATATTGGCAGTGTCTGTTTCTGCAGCAGCCAATTCTGACGGAGTGTCGTATTCTGCTCCATAAGTTTGACCTACCGGAAGTGTTCCGGCTTGTTTGTACTGGTCCCACGCCGCATAAACCCGGGATTGTGTGAGCAATGTGTCGTAAAACATCGGATGGCCGTAATCAAATCCCCAATCCGTTACACCGATCAAAATATCTTTTCCGGTAAATGCTGCCGGTAAATTAATTCCGCGTTGAACGCTGTCGGCTCTGGTGTCTTTGACTGCTTTATCCAACTGAGGAACAATTTTCCCCGGAATTTCCAGGTAGGAATAGAATTGTGAGAAATCTGCTTCATGCACTCTTTCCAACGGAACTTTCATGGTGGTGATTCTTCCCACAGAGCTACCCAAAAGGATGTTGTTATCGTTGATGAAATTCCAGTTGCAATCCGGAAGTCTTTTCCCGTAAAGCGACACGTACCAAACTCCTGAAATCTTGTAAACCGGGAAAGCATCTGTGATTTCCTTGGAAACACCCGACCCGTTTTTGAAAGTTGCGGAATAGTGAACCAATTTATCCCAACGCATTCGGTTGGAAGCACTTTGAGTTTGTGCAGCTAAAAAGCCGGTTGTAAAAGCAAGTGTCAGCAGTAATAAGTATTTCATAGCTCTTCTATTAAAGATTCCCTATCAGCAAAAGCAAAACAGGTTCAACAAAATTAAACTTTTAGACGACAATCAGGAAGATATCCCGAAAGCTCTTCTTACCAACTCGTCATGCAGGATCTGCTGATGGGATTCCAGCATTTTGGATTCCTTTTCAATGATCAATATCCGCGAGCAGTATTCGATGCAAAAGTCAATGTCGTGCGACGCAATAATCACGAGCCGGTTACTTTCTGTGGCAATTCTCCCAAGCAAAGACATTACTTCCTTTTTGGTTGGGTAGTCCAAAAAAGCGGTCGGTTCGTCCAACAGGATAATCGGTGTTTCCTGGATCAGTGCTTTGGCAATTCCAACACGCTGACGTTCGCCGTCACTCAAGGTCGAAGTCGATTGGTCCAGTACCTTTTCCAAATGAAGCGTTTCTACGTATTTTTGGACAATAGAACGGTCTTCGGCAGACAAACGCCCGGTGAAATTCGTGTAGGAATGTCGACCTAATTCCAAATACTCATTCACTTTCAGGTAATCGAAGCCTAAAAAATGATTATCAACCAACGTAATCTGGTGTGCACGCTCCGTGAGTTTCAAATCGTTCCAATTCCGTCCTTCAACGCTAACTTTCCCCTGGGAAAATTTCCCCTGGATGAGCGAATCCATCAGGGTCGATTTACCGGAACCGTTCGCACCTATCAATGCCACAAATTCACTGCGCTTCAATTCCAGCAGGGGAATTTCATACAAGAGATGATCGTGTCCTATTCTGCAGTTTTCGAACTTAAGCATTGCGAATGTTTTTAAGTAAGAGGAATAACACGATCGGCGCTCCGAGTAAGGAAGTCAAGCTGTTGACCGGAAGAACCATAATGGGTTCAAACATGCGGATCAGCAAAACGCAAAGCACCATCACACTTGCTCCGATCAACCCGGAAGCCAGCAATAAATGACCGTGACGGGCAGTTTTGTAGAACATCCGTACCAGATTCGGAACAATCAATCCCACAAAGCCGATCGGTCCGCAAAAAGCTGTTACCAGTCCGGCCAGCAGTGAAACGACAAAAATGATTTTCCAGCGTGTCTGTTTCACTTTGACTCCCAAAATAGCTGCAGGTTTTTCACCCAGGATCAATGCATTCAGAGGTTTGGTCAATAAAAACGCCAATCCGATCCCGATGAGAAACAACAAACTGATCAAAGGAATTTGTTCGATACTGACCTGCTGCAACGACCCCATTCCCCAAATCGAAAAGGCTTTAACACTGTTTGCATCCGCCTTCATCAAAATAATGTTCGTAATAGCAGAAACAAAGGTTCCAAGCATCATTCCCACCAACAATAAAGAAACCATCGAACGAATACGAGCCGCAATAACCAGGATCAATAACCCGAAAATCAGCGCACCGATAGTTGCTGAAACTGTAATTCCAATATCCAGGATTTCCAGCCCCAGAATGGAACTTCCCATAATGGTGAGAGCAACCATTAAGTGCGAACCCGCCGTAAGTCCCAAAATAGAAGGTCCGGCAAGCGGATTATTCAAGGTAGTTTGTAAAAGCAATCCGGCAATGGACAAAGCAAATCCGGCAATAATCGCTATAAACACTTCCGGAATGCGGTAAATCACAAACAATTGCCAGGCCTGGTCGTCGGAAGTATTCAGGAAGGAAAACCAGGGATCATTTCCATGCGGAAAACCAATCGTAATCACGGTGATTACCACAAACAGGATGAATGAAATCAGGTGTTTCTTCCACATAGTCTATTTCAGCTGCTTGTAAAAATGCAAGTTACCTTGCGTCTTGTTTTGGTTAATACGCATAAAATCTTCCAGCAACCAATGCGGATTCACCTGGCTGTATTCCCAGTAATAATTCGGATTATGCATGTATCCGAAGACTTTTCCTTCTTTTACCGTATGGAAATACTGGAATTTCGGGTTCAATTCGAACAACTTTTTCAAGCTGGACGCTTCGGCATTGATCCACACATCACAGGATTGATCATCATTGAAAACCTGCTCCAAACTCAGTGAAATACTTGCTGTACCTTCGGTGTTTTTGTAGCGGTAATTCATGTTTGCATCTTTCATGATTCCGGCCATAAACGATTTTCCGGCGGGTGCGTACCACACATCACCGGCCATTCCGCCGCACATCACCGTAAGTTGATCTCTCTCTGTCTCTGCTGCCGAAGTGATCTGTTTTCTTAATTCGTGATAGGATCTGACAACTTCATTGAAATAATCGTCAGCCTCCTTGTCTTTGCAAACCAAGGCGCCAAAAACTTTGATCCACTCGGCTTTCCCAAGCGGGTGTTTTTCCTCCCAATCGTAATTGGCCATGCAAACCACTCCCAGTTGAGCGAATTTATCTTCATTCGGGAAGGGTTGTCCGAAACCACTGAATACAATCAGCGGAATTTTTGCTTTCAAAACCGCTTCCGGTGTCAAACCGGTTTCATAACCTGCCGTGAGCACTTTTCCGGCATCAATCGCCTTTACCAGCTGTTTATTATAAATGTATTGTTTCTCAGTGGTCGCCTTAATGACGTCAATGTTCCCGATTGCATGTAGCATACCAATGAAAGAGGTAGAAAGCGCTGCCATATTTTGTACCGGCACTTCGATAATTTTGGCATTTGCAGGGCGCTTCATTTTGGAATTACGCGGGAAGAGCACATACCGGCTTTCAACTTCCAGGGTCTTCGGATTTTTAATGATCAGTTCCTTGTATCCCGGTTTCTGTTCGATGGAAACCAAACGCGCGTACCGGAATCCTTTTACCTGGAAATCGTCGGTTTCTTTCTGCCTGGTTGTACAGGAAAACAGGAAAAGAATGCATGATGCAATCAGTAAGGTGTTTTTCATTGGATGGGACATTTTGCGTGTTTCATGGCGGTAGCAAGTTGCTGGTCGTTCGGAGTACGATTATTCAAATCTGTCAGAATCCGGTTAAAATCGGTTTCATTCCTGTTTTGGGACAACTTAAATCCGGCTTCCAGGTGTTCGATCTCCAGCCGGAACCCGGTAATTTCCTTCATATAAGCATCAATCAGGTCCGCCGGCCATTGATCCATACTCACTTTGTTTTCCCGGCCGCTTTCGAAAGCATCTACCAGCCTGGTAAGGTGATTCTTCAATTCCGTATCTGACAACTCTTCGATTTTACCCGAAACATGCACTGCTTCGTAATTGTAAGTCGGAACATTGACATGGGTATAAACAGAGGAAGAAACATATCCGTGGACTCCCAAAACTATCATTTTCCCTTTTTTCATGTGTGAAATAGCGGAAACAATGGAATTTGCCTTTGCCACATGGAATTCCAGATACTTTGTGTTGCTGTCGAATTCACACGTAAAAGGAATGTGAACAATCGCCGGAAATCCATCCGGGCTATTAACAGCCAAAGATCCGAACGGGTGCGTTTCCAAAAATTTCAGCACCAGCTCCTGATCTTTCAGCTCAAAGTCCTTCGGGATATACATACGGCAAATATACCATTTCAGGAGCAACTGAGAGAATCAGGTTTTCATTCCATCCAACTTTTGCTCTCAGCTGCGCACTCTGAGCGAATCGTTACCTCATCCATTCACGTAATCTGCGGGCTACCAAAATTTGGATTAACTTTGTAAAAAACTGTTCCATGTTATTTTCGGATTATCCCATCTCCAAAGAAATTAAAGCGCAACTGGAAGTGCTGGGTTTTAGAAGACCTACCGACATCCAGTTCAAAGCGATCACTCCTATCCTGAACGGAGAGGATGTATTTGGTATTGCGCAAACGGGAACCGGGAAAACGGCAGCTTTTGCCATTCCGATCATTCACAAACTGAGTAGTTCGAAAGCCCGGTCAAAAAGCCCGAGATGTATTGTTATGGCACCCACTCGTGAATTGGCCGAACAGATCAAACAGGCATTTGAAAGCATTGCGAAAGGTTCGGATATCCGGATCACGGCAATTCTCGGAGGATTGGAACAAGACAAGCAAATTAAAGAACTGAAACGCGGAACGGATGTAGTTGTCGCAACTCCCGGGCGTGTATTTGATTTACGCTCCCAGGGATACCTTTCACTGGATTCCATTCAGTTTTTAGTCTTGGATGAAGCAGACCGTATGCTGGAACTCGGCTTCGCACACGATATGAAGGCGATTCACAAACTTTCTCCTCAAAGAAACCGGCAAACTTTATTTTTCTCGGCAACCATCGATAAAAAAATCAAGGCTTTGGCTTACGACATGGTGAGAGATGCCATCCGCATCCAGGTTTCACCGAAAGACCCGGTTTCAAAAAATATTGAGCACGGTTACATCAAGGTTGAAATGGACGACAAACGCTTCTTCCTGGAAAATATCATCAAAGAATACGAAGAACTGAAATACGTAGTTTTTGTCCGTACAAAAGTGCGTTGTGAACGCGTAGTAGCAGCCATGGAACGTGTGGGCATTCATAGCGAAGCCTTACATGGGAACGTGGAACAAAAAGAACGGTTCAAAGTATTGGAACGATTCCGGTCAGGAGAAAACAAAGTATTGATTACTACAGACGTTTCTGCACGCGGAATTGATATCCAGGGAGTTGATTACGTAATTAATTACGATTTACCCGAACAAGCCGAACAATATGTGCACCGGATCGGGCGAACCGGGCGTGGAGAAAACAAAGGCCAGGCACTTTCTTTTTGCAGCAAGGAAGAAGAAAAAATGCTGGAAGAAATTCAATTGTATCTGGGATACGATATCGAAGAAATTGTGATCAGCAAAGGTGATTATTCTGCGATCCTGAAAGATACAGAGGATACTACCTACGACTGGAAGAAATTGCTGGACGAAGCGAACGAAGAAGACGGAACGAAAGATACGTGGTAATCCCAGATTAATAACCATAGGATAATATATGAACCACATAGGCACATAGTCCACATAGGAAATGTCCTGAGTGATGGTTTTGAATGACTTAAAATTATTAAATAAAATTTTCTATTGGTAAACCAAAGTTTTGCAGTTTCTCAATGATAAATATTGCTTACAGGACAACGAAAACTATGTGAACTATGCACCTATGTGGTAAAAACAAAAAAGCCCCAACATTGAATCATCGGGGCTTATCTATATGTGGTGTTAATTATTTTCCGGCTGCTGCAACGTCGTATTGAAAATCAATCTGAGAAAGCTGCACATCCATTTCATTCCAGGAATACAATTCGACATACAAACCTGTAACGGAATCAAAAACAGTTACGCGGCGGTCTTTTTTGCGGTACGTGTCGTAAGCTTTTGCATTGAACAATTGTCTTTGCGAACGAAGCACCATCTGATTGTCGGCAAAACGATACGATTGTGCCATCACATAATTCAGTTTAGACAGTTTGCGCCCGTCATTTTCCAATTCAAGGCGCTCTTCTGTGGAAAAATTTTCCTGGATCAAACGCTGGGTAACTGGCGCACAATCTGAAAATTTCTGTACGAGGGTAACGGTGTTAGCTTGAGAGAATCCTACAAAGCTTAAACAAGTAAAAGCTAAAATGGTAAATGTAGTTTTCATAGCAGTGTGTGTTTTGAGATGATCTTAATAATGGCTTTCATTATTAACTATCTAAAAGCTATGAATAATTTATACAGGAATCAAATCTGTGGAATTTCTAACACATCAACTCAACGAAACAAACACCCTGTTTACTGAGAGTTACAAAATATCATTAAAAATACGTAATTCATCCAGATCGGCGGTATATTCATTAGGCGTGCATAAATATTCATCCGAAAGGCTGTTTTAGTCATTTAGCACCTAAATGGATTTAGTAAGCTACAAAATATTCACTTCGCGCTCCAATGTCACGCCGAATTTGGAGCGGATGTCTTCAATGATCATTCCCGAAAGTTCATAAATTTCGCTTCCGGTTGCGCCGCCGTAATTCACCAGGACCAAAGCTTGTTTTTCGTGAACACCGCAATCTCCAATACGTTTTCCTTTCCAGCCGGCTTTTTCTATCAGCCAGCCCGCCGCCAGCTTTTCTTCTCCTGATTCCTGCGGATAATGGGGAGCGTCCGGGTAATTGACTGAAATTTGTTCGAACACTTCTTTTGAAACAACGGGATTTTTAAAGAAACTTCCTGCATTTCCCAACATTTTCGGGTCCGGAAGTTTGCTTCTGCGAATATTCATAACGGCCTGACTTACCGTATCGACCGTCACTTCACTCACACCCATGGTTTCTATTTCAGATTGAATGGCTCCGTAAGTCGTATTGATTACCGGATTTTTCGACAACCGGTAGGAAACCGATACAATCACATACTGATCTTTCAAAGCGCGTTTGAAAACACTTTCCCGGTAACCGAACTGGCATTCTTCCTTGTTAAATGTGTGCACTTCCAACGTATCAATGTGAAGTGCTTCCAGGGAAACGAATGTATCCTTGATCTCTGCGCCATAAGCTCCGATATTCTGCATAGGGCTTGCTCCGACACTTCCGGGAATCAAACTCATATTCTCAATTCCTCCCCAACCTTTCTCAACCGTATATCGAACAAAGGAATGCCATTCCACTCCCGAACCAACTTTCACTACCACGGTTGCATCCGTTTCTTCCACAACCTCAATCCCCGAAATCTCATTCTTCAGCACAAAAAACGGAAGGTCCTTCGTAAGCAGGATATTGCTTCCGCCTCCAAGGATTAACAATGGTGTTTCCTGATCCCTGTTGCGAAGTAAATCTTTCAGTTCGTCCAATGACCCGAAACGTCCGAATGACTTGGCCTTGACATCAATTCCGAAGGTGTTGTAAGGTTTTAAAGAAATGTTGTGTTCGATCATGAGGCAAAATTAACCAATTATAAAAACAGTAGGGGCGTAAAATTTTACGCCCCTACTGTTTTTTTCTATAGCATCATTATTTAATGCAAATCGATCTCGTATGGCATTCTCATTTGAATTCCGGTATACGATTCCAGTTTCATCAATCGCTTCGTCAGATCGTCAATCACTTTCGGAACCGCCTGTTGCTTGATCTTCAACTGTTCCTGGTCATCAGCAGATAATTGGTCAATCAATTCTTCAAACGGATCTTCTTTCACTTTCGGATAATACTGAACGTGCGCATCCTTGATTTTAGCTTCTTTGATTGCAAAAGCCAATGCATCGTTTACTCCGCCCAACTTGTCCACCAATCCGATTTTCAAAGCATCAGCTCCTGTCCAGACTCTTCCGCGCGCAATGGTCTGTACCTGATTTGTCGTCAAGCCTCTTCCGTCAGCAACGCGTTTCTTAAATTGCATATAAATCTGGTCCACTTCCGCCTGGATCAATCCCAATTCTTCAGGAGTCAATCTTCTGTTGGTAGACAATACACTGTGCTTATTCGTTTGAACACGGTCGAATGTCAGCCCCAATTTATTTTCCATGAAGCCACCTGTATAAGGAATTACTCCGAACACACCGATTGACCCCGTAATGGTTGTCGGTTCGGCAAAGATCGTAGAAGCAGGTGTTGAGATGTAGTAACCTCCCGAAGCCGCAACATCTCCCATAGAAACGATCACTTTTTTCTTTTTTGTTGTCAGGGAAACCTCTCTCCAGATTTCTTCGGAAGCCAAAGCACTTCCTCCAGGGCTGTTTACCCGGAAAACAACTACTTTGATGTTATCGTCGTTGCGCACTTCTCTGAAATACTTACACACTTTATCGGAAGTCAATTCGTCACCATCTACGGTAATAGCTCCTTCTGCAACAATCACCGCTACATTCGGCTTAGAAGTCTTGTCTTCGAAAGCCAATTGCTTGTTCTTAAATCCTTTTGAAGCATATTCCTCGAAAGTCATGATATCTTTCAAATCTTTCAACCCTGACTTTTTCAGGATAATCTCCTCTACTTCATCGCGGTATTTTACGGCATCGATCAATTTGAACTTCACCGCATCATCTACCCGCTGGATTTTTGCATTTTCGGCAATGTCGTTTAATATAGCCGGTGTCAATTTACGATCGGCAGCAATCTGTGAACGTACATCACTCCAGATAGAAGCCATGTAACGCTGTGTCTGCAAACGGCTGGAATCACTCATATCCGTTCTGAAATAAGGTTCCACCGCACTTTTAAAGTCGTTATTGGAACCACGGATTACCTGCATTTCAATTCCCAGTTTATCAAAAGTGTTTTTGAAGAACATCAATTCTCCTCCCAAACCGATGAATTCCATTGCCGAAGTAGAGAAACCATACACTTCATCGGAAACCGAACTGATGTAGTATTGTTTTTGGGTGATCACTTCACCGTTCAGGTAAGCCACCAGGAATTTTCCGGACTTTTTGAAATCCTTCAGCGCGTCACGAATTTCCATCGCTGTTGCATAACCGCATTGTACATTCCCCAGTTCCAGGTATATTCCTTTCACATGTTTATCCTCTTTTGCTTTTTCCAAACCGGTCAGGATATCAGCCAAACCATTCGTTTTATCCATTTTAAAATTGGAAGGGTTCAATGTGGAAGAACTTCTTTCCCCGATTGCCCCGCTGAGAGTCATGTGTAAAACCGTGGAATCTTTTGCATCAGGTTCTTCACCCAGCATAGACCCGAAAATGATTAACCAAAAAATCCATCCGAAAACCGATAAGATCATGGAAGCCAGTAATGACGGCCAAAAAATCCGCCAAAAAGAAACTTTAACTGTAGACGTTGACATAGATATAACTTTGGAACAAATATACACCCAATTAAAAAAGTCATTTCACCTTTAATGATGTAAGTTATCTTTACTCTATCAAAAGGATAAATAGTTATATAAATGGTAAGTCCGGAAAAAAGCAATTACGGGGAATTTATTTACATCGGAGTCGGCACCAATTTGGGCGACCGGATGGCTCATATCAGGCAGGCAATAGAAGAATTAACTTTAATTAGCATTGATATCATCAGGACCTCTTCTGTTTACGAGACAGAAGCATGGGGATTTGAATCGAATAACCTTTTCTTAAACACTGTTTTTGAATGTGTTAGCTCATTAAATCCACCAGATTGTTTAAAAGCACTTCAGCTTGTGGAAAAAAAAATGGGCCGGAAAAAGAGCCTGAACGGCGAATACGAATCCAGAATCATTGATTTGGACATTCTCTTGTTCAAAGATCAACAGATCCAACTCCCTGAGTTAACAATTCCACATCCGTATATCACTGAAAGACAGTTTGTAATCGCACCGATGCAAGAACTAACGGGTTCGTTTTTCTTTCATTCGCTTGGTTCCGATTTTGACGAACTAAAAACCAAATTCAAAAATGCAAAAAATCCATTCGTCGTCTATAATCCGCCACTTATCAATCAATAAATGCGTATTAATCTTCATAGGTTAAAAAATTATGTTTATTATTGCAAGGAATTTTATTAGGTAGTAACTAACAATTGAATATGAAAAAGCAAAGTATCAAAGGATTAGCTTTTATCGCTGTAACTGGTTCGCTTGTTTCAAGTTGTGATCTTTTAAAGGATCTGGATTACACAGTAACTCCAAGCCCTCTTGAGATGCACGCTGACAGTGTACGCGTAAAAGTTGACATTAAATTCCCAGAGAAAGGAATCAAGAAGAAGGCGTATGCTGAGATCACTCCGAAATTGGCAGGAACACCGTTGAAAACGGTAACTGTTCAGGGAGAGAAAGCAACAGCGAATGGTACAGTAATTCAGTACAAACCAGGTGGAACAATGACATACACAGATGTTATTCCTTACAAACCTGAGTTCGAGTACACTGAGTTAATCGTAACTGGTAAAGTATTCAAAGGAGGTAAAGAAAAAGTAGGAAAATTTGAGGATAAAGAAATCGCAAAAGGTACTATTATCACTCCTTACTTAGTGAATAAAGACTTCAAGTGCATTTACGCGAAGGATGAGTTTAAGCGTGTAACAGAGCAAACTGCTGCTGCACAAATCAACTACCTGAAAGGTAAGCACGACGTTCGTCCGACAGAAATGAAAGACAAGGATATCGTAGATTTGGGAACATGGTTGACAGCTGCTCAATCCAATCCGAAAATCAACATCAAATCTATCAACATTACTGGTTTTGCATCTCCTGAAGGGGAAGTAGCATTCAATGACAACTTGTCAACTGACCGTGCTAACTCCGGAAAGACTGCAACGATGAATGTAGCTAAGAAAGCTAAAAACGAGAAAGCTTCAGGTGAGATTTACAACCTGGCTGGACGTGGTGAGGATTTTGACGGGTTCAAAGTTCAGTTGGCTAAAAACACAGCTATCAAGCAGGAAGACAAAGATTTGATCTTACGCGTACTTCAAATGTATGCTGATCCGAATCAGCGTGAAACTGAAATGAGAAACTTAGGAAAATCATTTACAGAATTGGATAAAAACATCTTCCCGTTGTTGCGTCGTGCTGAGATCAGCGTAGTTTACGATCTGACTGGATATTCTGATGATGAATTGAAAACTATCTCTACTTCAGATCCTCAAAAACTGACTTTGGAAGAGTTGTTGTTCACAGCTACTTTGACTGAAGATGTAAACGAGAAATTGCGTTTATACCGTGAGGCTGAGAAAAAAGATCCATCTGATTACCGTGCTGCAAACAACGTTGGTGTTGCTTTGTACAACCAGGGGAAAGTTGCTGAAGCTAAATCTCAGTTCGAAAAAGCAAACGGTTTGAAAGACAATGCTATCTCTAAAAACAACTTAGGAGCTGTTGCAGGAGTAAGCGGAGATCGCAAGAAAGCTGCTGATCTATTCGGACAAGCTAACGGAGCTGGTGAAGAAGTAAACTACAACAAAGGAATCATTGCTATCCAAAACGGTAAGTATGCGGATGCAGTGAGCTCTTTCGGTGGAAAAGCTTCTTTCAACAAAGCATTGGCTCAATTGTTGAACGGTGATGCTGCTGCAGCTATCAAAACGATCAACGATTCTAACGATAAAGAGTCTGGTCAGGGATATTACCTGAAAGCAATCGCATCTGCTCGTCAAAGCAATTTGACAGAAACTGTTAGCAACCTGAAAAACGCTATCGGTAAAGATGCTGCATGGAAAGCAAAAGCTGCTAAGGACCGTGAGTTCTTAAAGTATGCTGAAGACGCTTCTATGTCTTTCATCAAGTAAGTAATAACTTCTTATACTAGAACCCCGGTCCCGTATTTACAGGACCGGGGTTTTTATTTCATGAAAATTTCTTGTAGTGATGCGGAGCTTCGTGTCACTACTTTATATTTACAAAATAAAAAACCGTTTTATGAACTCCATCTTTCTTCGCGCAAAACATTGGCAGCTGTTCGTCCCTGCAATCGTTGTTCCTTTTGTAACCATGATTACCTTCAGTATCATCGCCTTCTTTGCAATTATCCGTTTGGAAAAGAATAACGACCGGCCGGAGGATTTTCTGTGGATGTTTTACCTCATGCCGGTTATTTTTATACTCTGCGGGTTCGTTCAATTCGGATGGTCATGGAGCGTACTGAGCAAATTAAGCAAATTGATTCCGCCTCATGTTCGGTTCCCGGTCAGAAGGGTCAAACTGCTTTTTATTGTTCCGATTCTGTATTTCTGCCTGCTTCCGTTTTACATCATTTTCATCATCAAAACAATCACTTACCAGGATGAAGCAAACCTGCTTACGGTTGCTGTTTTAGGGCTTTTCTTTTTTTTACTGCATTTCTTCAGCATCTTTTGCATGCTGCATACGTTTTTCTTCGTCGCAAAAACCGTAAAAAGTATTGAACTACAGCGAAATCCCCGTTTTTCGAATTTTGTAGGAGACTTTTTCCTGATCTGGATTTTCCCGGTTGGGATCTGGTTTATTCAGCCACGGATCAATGCACTGGTAGAAAAAGCAACCAATTTCAGCGCCGGCCAGGAAGAACTGATCGACTCGATCTGATTAAATAAAGGCAAAGTCTACCCTCCTGTTCAATTGTTTTCCTTCTGCCGATTTATTGTCGCTGACCGGGTTCTTTTCACCCTTGAAATCGATCACAATCCGATCGCGCTTTAACCCGGCTTTCACAAAGAAATCGATGATTGCTTCCGCCCGGCGTTTTGAAAGGTCATCGTTGTATGCATCGGAACCATCTGCATCGGTGTTTCCCGTAACGCGTACCCGCAAATCGGAGTGACTATTGATCACATATACAATCCGTTTTAAGAAAGCTTCGTATTCGGGGCGAATGTCTGCTTTGTCGTAATCAAAGTAAATGGGTTCGAACTGGAAATTCTTGCGTTCCGAGTCACGAACTTCCCGTGATTTGCGGCCATTCTTGATATCGTCAATGAAAATCGGCCTCCAGGATTGTAACTCAACCGAAGTTTGTTCTTTCGCAAGCGTTTCGGAAACCTTAAAACAAACGAGCTTACCACTCACACCTTTACATTCCAGGCTGTAGAACTTTCCTTGTAAATACCCGGTTGAATCAACAAATGCCATTTCAAAATCCAGCGCACACCAGCGATTTCCATAAATATCTTTTTTCTTCACCATGGTCGATTGCTTCGCCTTGATCTGCCCATTCTTCGTTTCCATTTTCAATGTCCGGACAGCAAATCCCTCTTTCCCTGTAACCTCTTCACGGGTCAGCGGTTCTTTCCCGAAATCAAAATAAATGATCGAAGCCTGTTCCAGTTTCTGTCCGTCACGGATCAATACTCCCTTCCAAACTCCGGTAAGCTGAGCATTCATTAAAAACGAGACAAAAATTGAAAAAATGAAAAGTTGATACTTCATGTGGACTTATTCGTTAATTTTAGAAAAAAGTTGCCTTTTTGACACATTAAGAACAATAAATTTTTGATTATGAAAGCAATCCTATTTTCGTTATTCGTACTTGCAAGCGCCATTGCTTCCTCCCAATCGATCTATGATTTCAAAGTAACCGACATTGACGGCAAGGAATTTGACCTGGCCTCTTTAAAGGGGAAAAAGGTTATGATCGTAAATACAGCCTCCAAATGCGGGTTAACTCCTCAATACGAAGAGTTGGAAAAACTGTATGAAACCTATAAAGATAAAAACTTCGTGATTGTCGGATTTCCATCCAATGACTTCATGTCGCAGGAACCGGGATCCAATGACGAGATCAAGGAGTTCTGCAAAAAGAATTACGGAGTAAGCTTCCCGATGATGAGTAAAATCGAAGTAAAAGGAAAAGGAATGCATCCGCTCTACCAGTTTCTGACAGAGAAAAAACAAAACGGGTATTCCGATAATTCCGTGAAGTGGAATTTTCAAAAATACCTGATCAACGAAGAAGGAAAACTGGAAAAAGTAATTGCTCCTGGAACAAAACCGCTTTCGGAGGAAATTACCTCCTGGATTGTAAACAAGTAAAACAAACAGATACAAATGAAAATTAGAAACCTTGCTACCATCGCCTTGATCGGTACCACCTTTGCAAGCACCGCCTTTGCACAAGATGAAAAAATTACCACCTCCAAAGAATTCGAATACCAGGTAGGAGAACCCTATCCGGTCGTTGATGCGGCAGTAAAAAGCTATGCGTCAAAAGACGGAAGTGTAGTTTCCTTTAAAATGAGCAGAGGAAAAGTAACCGTCCAGAAATTCGGAGGAAAGGCTTTCACCCAGGAATCCATTGAAGTGTATGAAGACTTTCCGAAAGGAACTGTTTACGAAGATGATATTGAAACAGAAGATTTCGTTTACCTGCTGTTCTCTGTTTGGGATAAAGCCAATAAAACAGAACAACTGTATGTAAGAGCAATCAATCTTACATCCGGGAAGTTTGAAAATGAAGGAGAACGCGTGATCGCAGTAGAAGGAAAAGTAACCGGCGGTGACGGAAACAAGTTCAAGCTGGCAACTTCTTTCGACCATTCGAAATTATTGATTTACTTCCGTAAGAAACCGGAATCCCGCAACGACAAAATCAACCACGATGTGATCGGTTTGCATGTATTCAATACCGACTTAAAGGAACTTTGGGGGAAAGACGTAGAAATGCCGTACACGGAAGCACGTATGAACAACATCGATTACACCGTTGGATCAAACGGGGATGTTTTCATCTTGACAGAAGTGATGAAAGACGGAGAAACCAGACGCTTTGACCGCGATGACAACCCGAATTTCGATTACCAATTGGTATCGGTTTCCGAATCCGGTGTGGATGTGAATGCTTCTGACGTGGATGTGAAAGGAAAATATGTAACTCAGGTAAACTTCTTCGAAGGAAGAGACAACGCCCTTCTTATTGCCGGATTCTACGGAAATAAAAGAGGTGTCCAGGTTGACGGAATCTTCTATTGCACATTGAACAAAGACGGAAAACAGGCAGATTTCAAATCTTTCGAGATCCCGACCGAACTGATCAAGCAATACATGTCGCAGAGAAGTCAGGACAAAATGGACAAGAAAGAAGATAAAGGAAAAGATCTTGGAATGACCAGCATGCGCCTGCGGGAATTGATCATTGAAGATGACGGAAGTATCTTATTTGCGAGTGAAAAATATTATGTTGTATCCTATACAGATACAAAAACGGGACAAACTACCTACACGCATTATTACGAAGAAATGCTGGCAGGTAAAATCAATAAAAACGGAGAGTTGGTGTACATGAAAAAGCTTCCGAAAAGACAAATCAGCGGCAGAACGAATTCACCTTACTATCGCGGTGGATTGGGATACCGTTTGGTCGATTCGAAAAACAACTATTATTTCATGTTCCTGGACAACGTAAAAAACATCGAATTGGCAGAGAACAAAGTGCCGGAAAGACACCAGGACGGAAGAGGAGGTTTCTTAACGGCTTACCAGGTCAATAAAGAAACCGGTGCGGTTCGCAAATTGTCTATTCTGGACACCCGCGATGCACAGGGATACGACCTGTTCCAGTTCAATACAGAACGAATTGTTGCAGTAGATGATGATGAGTTTGCATTGGAATGTTACATCAAAAGCAAACAGGATATTATGATTCGGATTAAAGTTTTGGAATAAGACAAATCCCCTGACATTTTTGCCAGGGGATTTTTATTTTTATTCTATCCCTCTATTCCTTCTTTAATTAATATCTTTAACATTCTATTTTTCATCTTACAGGACCTTGAAACAACTAAAAATCAACAAAGCTGCATTATTAGGCTCACTAGTAGCGCTAACATTTAACGCCTTTACCCAGGACAAAGACATTGTATTCGAAACCTCCAGGGAATTTGAATACCATTTTGGCGAACCTTATCCGGTAGTTGATGCACGTGTCAAAAATTACGTATCAAAAGACGGAAATATTATCTCCTTCAAAATGGAAAAGGATTTTGCCACTATCCAAAAATTTGACGGGCCAAACTTCAGTCAAACATCGATTAATACCTATGAGGATTTTCCCAAAGGAACTGTTTATGAAGATCAGATTGAGTTGGACGATTTCGTTTACATTCTTTTTTCAGCTTGGGATAAATCGAACTCAACAGAGCAGCTTTTTGTAAGAAAAGTCAATAAATCAACCGGTCAATTCGAAGGTCCGGAGGAACGGCTCATTGCTGTTGAAGGAAAGATAACCGGGGGTGACGGAAACAAATTTAAACTTGCTAGATCTTTTGATCAATCAAAGATTCTGATACAATATCGCAGGAAACCTGAGACCAAGAAAGACAAACTCAATAAAGATGTGATCGGACTATACACATTTACAAAGGAGTTATCCCTGGTCTGGGGGAAAGATGTGGAAATGCCTTATAGCGAGGCACAAATGGAGAATATCGATTATGCCATTGACAAAGATGCCAACGTTTTCATTCTTGCCGAAGTTTTAAAGGGTACTGAGACGGAAAATTCTTTAAAAGGCAAAAATGCAAATCTAGAATACGAAATAGTTGCTATCCGTGAATCAGGAACCTCTTTAGTCAACACGCCTATTTCTGCGCAAGGGAAATTCATAAACCAGGTAAAGTTTTTTGAAGGCAACAACAATTCTCTTTTAATCGCTGGTTTCTACAGCAACGTAATAGAAGGATTAATTGACGGTATTTTCTTTTGCACCATTGATAAAGACCTCAATCAAACGGGATTGAAATCTGTTAAAATCCCAAGTGAAATCATCAAACAATTTAATTCAGAAAAAACACAGAAGAAAATTGAAAAAGCGGAAGAGGAAGGAAACAATATAGGATTGAAAGATTTCGTTCTCAGACAAATCAAAATCGATGCGGATGGAAGTATCCTTTTTGTCGGAGAAAAGTATTATTACTTTATCAGAGTACACAAAGACGCTGGTGATACTTATAATTATTACTATGAAGAGATGCTGGCTGCAAAAATTGCTCCGGACGGAAGTATCATTTTCATCAAGAAATTACCTAAAAGACAGTTTGCAAATAGTCCCAATCCACCGAGCAGATTTAATACGCTCGGGATGGACATGCTGAGCAAAGTATTCGACGGAGAATCCCTGGGATATCATTTAATCGAATCATCCGAATATTATTACTTCCTGTTTTTGGACAACATTAAAAACCTGGAATTAGAAGAAAACAAAGCCCCTGAATATCATGAAAATGGCCATGGAGGTTTTTTAACCGCCTACCAGGTAAACAAAAAATCTGGAGCCGTGAAGAAATTATCTATTCTTGACACCAGGGATGCAAAAGAATACGATCTTCATCAATTTAAACCGACCAGAATTGTAGAAGTTGGCAACAACGAATTTGCTTTGGAGTGTTATATCAAAAAGAAGCAGGATATTATGATTCGGATCAAGGTTCTGGAATAAGACAAAAAGTCCCGGTTAAGCCGGGACTTTTTGTATGTTCAAATGTCAATATTTTGTTGATAAGTACTAGTCTCCCGGCGCATTTCCAACTAGTAAAAACGGCTTAAATTCCGTATATTTGTTGGGCATTGAAAAATGCACTTTTTAAGCAACTTATTTATGAGCGAAGAAAAAAAGAATCAGGATTATTCTGCGGATAATATCCAGGTATTAGAAGGTCTGGAAGCTGTTCGTAAACGTCCTGCCATGTACATTGGTGATGTTGGAGTAAAAGGTCTTCACCACCTTGTTTATGAGGTCGTTGATAACTCCATCGATGAGGCTTTGGCCGGTCACTGTGACACTATCGGTGTTTGGATCAATGAAGACAACTCGATCACTGTAAAAGACAACGGTCGCGGAATTCCGACAGGTATCAATGCCAAGCACGGAAAATCAGCACTTGAGATTGTAATGACAGTCCTTCACGCCGGTGGTAAATTCGATAAAGACACCTATAAAGTTTCCGGTGGATTACACGGGGTTGGGGTTTCCTGTGTGAATGCTTTGTCTGTTCACATGCGTACGGAAGTTCACCGCGAAGGAAAAATTTTCGAACAGGAATACTCCATCGGGAAACCGCTTTACGATGTAAGAGAAATCGGAACTTCAGACGATACCGGAACGATTCAGACTTTCAAACCTGATAATACGATATTTGAATTTACCGAGTATAACTACGATACACTTTGCGCCCGTATGCGTGAACTGGCGTTCCTGAACAAAGGAATCACCATCACCATTACGGATAATCGCGAAAAAGACGAAAACGGGAAACCGGTTTCCAATGTGTTCCATTCCGAAGGAGGATTGCGCGAGTTTGCCCAGTACCTGGACCGCAACCGCGAACCGTTGATTTCAGATGTCATCTATTTCGAAGGAGAACGCGAAGGTATTCCGGTAGAAGTTGCATTAACTTACAATACTTCCTACACGGAAAATATCCAGGCGTATGTCAACAACATCAACACACACGAGGGAGGAACACACCTTTCAGGTTTCCGCCGTGGTTTGACGAATACCCTGAAAAAATATGCTACTGACAGCGGTATGCTGGCAAAAGAGAAAATCGAGATCGACGGGGATGATTTCCGTGAAGGATTGACAGCTGTTGTATCGGTAAAAGTTCAGGAACCTCAATTTGAAGGCCAGACCAAAACAAAATTGGGTAACCGGGAAGTAACTGCTCCGGTTTCTCAGGGAGTTTCGGAAATGCTTACGATTTACCTGGAAGAGCATCCTGCGGAAGCAAAGATCATCGTTGACAAGGTCATTCTTGCCGCAAGAGCGCGTCATGCTGCCAGAAAAGCACGTGAAATGGTTCAGAGAAAGAACGTGATGTCCGGTTCAGGATTACCTGGAAAACTGGCTGACTGTTCTGAAAAAGATCCTTCGTTGTGCGAGATTTACTTCGTCGAGGGAGATTCGGCGGGTGGAACTGCAAAACAAGGCCGCGACAGACATTTCCAGGCAATCATGCCGCTTCGCGGGAAAATTCTGAACGTGGAAAAGGCTATGCAGCACAAAATTTTCGAGAACGAGGAAATCAAAAACATGTATACCGCGTTAGGTGTGCGCATCGGAACCGAAGAAGATTCAAAAGCGTTGAACCTGGATAAACTGCGCTACCACAAGATCATTATCATGTGTGATGCCGACGTCGATGGTTCTCACATTGAGACGCTTATTTTAACGTTCTTCTTCCGTTACATGAAAGAATTGATCGAAAACGGATATGTCTATATTGCAACTCCGCCATTGTACCAGGTGAAGAAGGGAACGAAAGCAGAATACGCATGGAACGAGGACCAGCGTGACCTTTTAATCACACAATTGAAAGGAAACGGTGCCGATTCTTCCGTAAACGTTCAGCGATACAAAGGTTTGGGTGAGATGAACGCAGAACAGTTGTGGGATACTACGATGAACCCTGAGCACAGAACATTGCGCCAGGTAACAATCGAAAACGCTGCTGAGTGTGATCAAATCTTCTCCATGTTAATGGGAGACGAAGTTCCACCAAGACGTGAATTCATTGAGAAAAATGCGAAATACGCAAAAATCGATATCTAAAAGAAAGAGCCCTGACATTCATCGTCAGGGCTTTTTTTTATATTTATATCCGAATCAATTTTAGTCAAACGAAATCCGTCTTATGATTTATCGATTAGTGCTCTTGCTCATTCCCGTTTTCCTGGTCGTAGGATGTTTCGATTATGACAAGGAGAACAAGGAACTCAGGGAAGCTTTTAAAAACAATCACTACAATTTCAAATTGGATAAAACCCTCAAATACGAAGGGATTTCATTTAAGCTACCGGACCATTTCAAGCAAAACTATTCGCACAATTATACCATCAAAAGTTCTTCCCTGACACGCACCAGTAATGCCTTCAACATTTACTTTTCGGTGGAACGCTTTAATCAATCGGACCTGAATAAAGCCTTTGTTTACGACTTCGTAATCGACGGAGATCTATTGAATACCTTCCAGGATGCCTATGTTTGGCGTCGTTTTGAATCACTGGATAATTCGGGCGTTTCCATCAAAAAGGAACTTCCGAAAAACTTCCGGAACAAAGGGCTTATTCAAACCGTTTCCGGTGACGGAACTTATTCCGGACAAGCTTATTACGTGACTTCTACTCTAAAAGTCGGAAAAGAATACTATGTTTTCCAATGGATCACCAGCAAACCGATCATGAATTATACCTACGATGATTTTGAGCGGATCCTGAAAAGCGTACGAAAATCAAAATGACACACGCAGAACTGGTTTCGAAATTTGATCAGGAATTGCCCGGTGAACGTTCTCATTTGGCATTTATGCCTGTAAGAGGAAGTTCCAGGGAGCAGATCCGGCAGGGAATTGCGTACAGGGATGCGGCAGTAGCTATTATTTTGTTCCACAACGAAGCGGGTAAATTGTGTACGATCGTGACCAGAAGACAAGAATACGATGGTTCTCACAGCGGTCAGATCAGCTTTCCCGGAGGAAAAAAAGAGTTGGATGATAAAAACTTGCTGGAGACAGCCATCCGGGAATGTTACGAGGAAATCGGGGTGTATGCCAGTAATTTTGAACTGCTGAAAGAATTAACGCCGCTTTTCGTTCCTGTAAGCCAGTTTTTGATCACTCCCTACGTCTTCTATTCCGAAAACAAATCATTCGATTACATGCGCTCTGAGCGCGAAGTAGCAGCTATTCATGAACTGGATATCCTGGAGCTTTTTCATTCCGAAGTTGTACAAGTCGATATTCCGATCAATCCTGAATTTACACTCAAAAATGTCCCCCATTTCAAACAGGGAGACATTCTTATCTGGGGAGCAACTGCTCTTATCTTAAATGAATTGAAGGATATCCTGATCTAGAATCTCACACGGGCAAATCCCAAAGCAGCAGAAACGCTTGTTCCGTTCTTCAGGAAGAAACTCAGCGCATCACGGGAAGCCACACCGAATTCATAAGCTCCGTCTTTGATAATAAAGGTCAATCCGAGTGGGATATTGTTCTTATAAACGCCGCCACCGTAATAACCGATGCTCAATTGCAACCATTTCACCGGGATGATATCTCCTCCGAAAGAATATACCGGGTTTTGGATCGAACCTGGAGTTTCTTTATTGAAAGGCGCTACCACATCAAATCCTAAACGCACGTACTTGATCGGTTCATAGCTCACTCCAAATCTGAAATCGGAAGCATTGATAACCGTATATTTCTGCTCTCCTTCCAAAGTCAGCAGTCCGTTATCGCGCACCAACTGGTTTACTGTTTGCGTGATGTTGTCACTGCTTACTCCATTCAGGTTAAAACTCGCAAACAAGGTGTCTTTTACTTTGTAAACATTTCGTTTGTAAGTCACCGAACCGATATTATTCACAGCAGCCGCAACACGTACTTTGTTGAATAAAATAAAGCTGGCGGAAAGATCGATTCCGTATCCTGTTCCCATTACAGGCGCGATTCCTTTTGATTTCTTGGGTACAGAATTAGTCCCGCTGACATTTCCATAATCAATATCGAAAGTCGGAGTAATGGCGGAATACATTCTCAATCCTTCGTCATCCGAAGTCATGTTGAACATGGCCATGGAAGTAATCAACCTCGCTCCAATTCCTCCGAACACCTGGAAAGTAGAATCTTTTCCAAACAGTTTTCGACCGTAACCGATGTTATAGCTTCTGTTCCAAACCATCTGGATTTGTGTTCCTTTCGTGAGTTCACTGATGCGAATAGGAACATTGAGCGTTCCTCCGATCACGTGTCCCATAGAATCCTGGGAAATATTCGCATTGTTGGCAATTCGTGAAGTATCCGAACCATAAACGACCGTTAATGAGTCAAACACGGAAGACAATTTTCCTCTGAATAATAAATCCGTAGTTTGCGAATTCATTTTCGAATACCAGCTATAGCTTTCTCTCACGTTGAAGGCGATTCCTCCGAATTTTTCTCCGTAATAAGAAAATCCGAGCCAGTTGTAATCGAAATTAATAGCTACGCCGGATTCCGCATAATCTCCCGCAGATTGCATTTGTCTTTGATAATCAACTTCATTCGGGTTCTTATGCTGAGCCGCGTTGTAAAGCGTACTTGTGAGGTTTTGCAGCTTTTTGGAATTCAACGACGGCGAAGAAACTGCAAATGCAAATTCGGATGTTCCGGTCGTAAATTTCTTGCCCGCATATCTTGGTTTCCAGCCCAATGCCGAAGTATTGATGCCCAGAGAGTGATAATCGGTAACAAAGGGTGTTGCAACGCCTTTTCCTACTGTTGGAAAAGCAACGCCTTGTGTTTGGGAAAATGAAAAGGAATAACTTAAAAGGAATAAAAGAACCAGTTTTAGCTTCATATTTGTAGTTTGTGTGTTGTAGTGTACAAGAAACACAAAAAAAACGAGAATCTATTCAGCAAAAACAAAAAGAGGAGTAAATTCAATGTAATTTACTCCTCTTTTTGCTAAACCATGCTAAAACTATAAAACCCAAAACTAACAACTATGAAAATTGTTGTTCTTGAAACAAAGGTACTCCAGTTTATTGAACTGACAACTTAAAATGATTTTTTTTTCTTCCAATAAAACTTCCATTCTTGAATTCTTGAATGAAGTATTTTACTAAAGTTTAGTTAGATACAACGCTTTTTTTGAAAGGTGAAACGAGCACTGCAATCAAAAAAATCAAACCGTTTACACATACAATCAAAGGTGAAATAGAGATATTGATCCACTTTCCAAGAAACACTCCAAGGACGCACGCTACTATTCCTATGCATGCCGAATATAAAAAAGTTCTTGCCAAAGTCCTGGAAAACTGCAATGCTGTAGCTGCCGGAAGCACCAATAATCCAACCACAAGAATTACTCCGACACTTTCAAAACTCAATACTGCATGAACACTTAGCAATAACATCAGTACCAAGTGGAAAAACTGAACAGGAATCCCGATGAAAGATCCGAATTGTGGATTGAAAGCCCATACTTTCCAGCCTTTGAATCCTACGATGATCACTATCAATAAAACAACTGTCAAAGGAAGAAGCTGTAAAATTGCACGTGTTCCGTAAAGGTATTCTCCCACAATAACCTGGTCGAGAATGGATGTTTCCAAATCTCCGTACAATACGCATTCCTGGTCCAAATCACTGTTCTTGCCGGCGAAAACGGCAATCATCAATACTCCGATTGCAAACAGGAAAGTAAAGGTAAAACCGATCGCCGCATCTTCCTGGATCCGCCATTTTTTTCTCAGGAAATCAATCAGGAAAGTAGTCAGAAAACCAGTCACGGCAGCACCGAAAAGCATCGGAACAGAATCCCTGGTTCCGCTCATCAAATAAGCAACAACAATTCCCGGCAAAACGGCGTGTGAAATGGCGTCTCCAACCATTACCAAACTTTTAGAAACCAGCAAAACACCCAGCAAAGAAGCAGGAACAGCTACCGAACAAGCAGTTAATATCATCAATAAATCGTTCATCGCGTTTGGTTGGTTTTAAATGAAACGCGTACAATAAGCGCAACTGAAATGGCACAAAGGCTCAACACCAAAATGATACATGGTCCTGTTGGAATGTTCTTCCCTAAAACGGATATATAGGATCCCAATAAAGAAGATACGGTTCCGAAAACCAGTGACAAAGAGATCAGGGAACTCAGCCGGTAAGTAAGCATTCTTGCCGTAAGTACAGGAATAATCAGCAGTGCCGACATCAATACCACTCCGACTGCCTGAACTCCCATCGCAACTACCAAAATTGTCATTGCATTTAAAATGAAATCGTTCCAGCGCAGTGAAAATCCTTTACTGATCATAAACTCTTTATTGAAGGCAAAGCTGAACATCACTTTATATCTGAAAAAAGTAACGGCAATAATGAGAACGGAAACGATCGCAAATAAATAGAGGTCTTCGATATTCAAGGCTGCAATTTTTCCGAATAGAAAATCACTCAATCCTGCCTGGCCGTCATCGGGCCTTCCCTGAATATATGAAAGCAAAGCCAATCCTGCTGCGAAGAATATACTCAAAGTCGCTGCTACAACAGTATCGGATTTCAACCGTGTTTTTCGTTGGAGCCAGGATATTTGCTGAGTTGCAAGCCAACCTGAGGCAAAAGCCCCCAACATCAGGATAAGTGTATTTCGTTGCCCGGAAAGCATGTAAGCCAATACAATTCCGGGTAGAATGGAATGAGAAATAGCATCACCGATCAGGGATTTCTTTTGCAGGAAGGTAAATGTCCCTACCAAAGCTGCAGAAATTCCGATCAGCGCAGTACCGATAAATACGATCCAAATACTTAAATCCATCTTATTTTTTGTTGAGTAAAAGCGTCATTCCGTAAGCTTTTTCGATATTCTCCGATTTCAGGATTTCATCGATCGGGCCGCTTGCGATCAGTTTTTTATTCAATAAAACTACTTCATCAAAATACTGCGCCACTACAGAAAGGTCGTGATGCACAATAATGACGGTTTTTCCGGAATCCCTCAATTTCTGGACGATCGCTAAAATAGATTCCTGGGAAGCCATATCAATCCCAACGAAAGGTTCATCCATCACGATCAGTTCGGCTTCCTGGGCAAGTGCACGCGCCAGGAAAACACGCTGCTGCTGCCCTCCCGACAATTGTCCGATCTGCCGGTGCGCGAACTCGGAAAGCTGAACTTTCTTCAATGTTTCCTTTACGATATCCTTATCAGCCATGGTTGTTCGCGACCACCATTTTTTCGGGCGAATCCTTCCCATCGCTACCACTTCCTCTACAGTAATCGGGAAGTCCCAATCAATTGATTCTCTTTGCGGAACATAGGCAATCTTTGAACGGTATTTTTCCAACGAACTTCCGAAGAATGTAACTTCTCCCCTTTTCACCGGTATAATCCCTAAAATACCTTTCAATAGAGTAGACTTCCCGGAACCGTTCGGCCCGATAATTCCTGTAATTTTTCCAGCATTGATGGTCAGCGATACGTGGTCCAAAGCCAGTGTATCACGATAGAAAACGCTAAATTCTTTTATTTCAACGGCTTTTCTCATTTCAATCCTTCTTTAATCGCATTTACATTGTGGCTCAACATTCCCAGGTAAGTGTCCGCACCGCTTCCCTTCGAACCCAGGGCATCCGAAAAAAGAGTTCCTCCTATTTTTACCTGATAACCTCTTCGTTCAACGGAACTTAAAACACTTTTTAAAGCTTTCGGGCTTACCGAATTTTCGACAAAAATGGCCTTCACACGATGTTTCACAATGAAGTCTACCAGATCAATGACATCTCTTACTCCCGGCTCCTGGGAAGTGGATACTCCCTGCAGCGCTTTCACACGCACATCAAACGTTCTTCCGAAGTAATGGAATGCATCGTGGGAAGTAATTAAGACCCGTTGTTCCTGGGGAATTTCGCTCAATTTCAATTTTAACTCTGCAGTCTTCTTCTGAACCTTCACCTGGAATTTGTAAAAGTTCTCTCTGAATTCCAGTTCGTATTCCGGGTAGAGTTCCACCAGTTTATCAACAACCCCGTTCATACTGTGCACCCAGGATTCCGTATCAAACCAAACATGTGGATCGGGTGTAATCTCATCCGTATAAAGCACCTGATCTTTGGGAAAATCCAACTGGAAAGAAACTACAGCCTTTCTTTCTGATAAGCGGGAGAATAATTCCGCCATTTTGCCTTCCAGGTGAAACCCGGTATAGACAACCAATTTCGCATCGTTGAGCAATACCACATCGCTGGGTCTCGGATTATAGGTATGCGGATCAACTCCGGGTCCCATCAATGATTTAACAATCAGTTTATCGCCCACCACTTGTCTGACACAATCAGCAGTAACTGAAGTAGAACAAACGATTAGTTTCTCGTTCGCTTTGGTCTTTTTGATCTTACACCCAAAAATGATCCAAACACCGATCAATATGTAAGCAAAGTGCTTCATAACGGTTTGATGGATATTTGTTTTGCGATCGTTATTGAAAATTGTACCTGCTTCTCATTCATAGTAATGATGATTGATCCGTCAAAATTGAGTTTATCGAGCACATCAATCTGTGTTCCCAAATGAAGACCGATCTTATTGAGGTATTGCAGAAATTCCGTTTGATCGTCCTCCACTCCCATAACGATCGCCTTCATTCCTACCACAGCTTCCGATAAAAGAATCCTGTTCGATACCGACTCTATCTTTCCATCTTTGCCGGGAATCGGTTCTCCATGCGGATCTGTTTTAGGAAAACCTAAAAACTCATCAAGCCGGTCTGTTAATTCAGTGGAATGAATATGCTCCAGTTGCTCTGCAATTTCATGTACTTCGTCCCAACCAAAACTCAACTTGTCTACTAGGAATGTTTCCCAAAGCCGGTGTTTTCTAATAATGGCCAAAGCATGTGATTTTCCGGTATCCGTCAGAATACACCCCTGGTACTTCTGATATTCCAGCAACTCCTTCTCGCATAATTTTTTCAGCATATCCGTTACTGACGATGCTTTTGTAAGCATTTTCTCCGCCAGATCGTTGGTAGAGATCGCGCCCGACACGTCCTGGCTAAGTGTAAAGATTGCTTTGAGGTAATTTTCTTCGCTTTGAGTTAAACGGAGCATGTTGTTTTTTCTACAAATATAAAACATTTTTTAGACTTGCCTAAAAATTAAATGATTCTATCTGATTCAAAGCGATTACCATGTAATCATATTGAGAAAATAGTTGTATTTTTGCAGCAAATTATTCAAATCAATTAAGATGTCAGGCAACAGAACATTTACAATGTTAAAACCAGATGCGATCGAAAACGGTCACATGGGAAAAATTATTGATATGATTATCCAGGCTGGATTTTCAATCAAAGCAATGAAATTCACTCGTTTAACAGAGGATCAGGCAAAGAAATTCTACGAAGTTCACGCTGAGCGTCCATTCTATGGTGAATTGGTTGAGTATATGACATCCGGACCAATTGTTGCAGCAATTTTAGAGAAAGACAATGCAGTTGCAGATTTCCGTGCGTTGATCGGTGCTACTGATCCTGCTGAAGCTGCTGAAGGTACTATTCGTAAGTACTATGCTGAATCAAAAGGAAGAAATGCAGTTCACGGATCTGATTCTGATGAGAACGCTGCTATCGAAGGAAAATTCCATTTTACAGATTCAGAGATTTTCTAATCAGATCTCTTTTAAATAATGAAAGCCTTACTTTTAGTGAGGCTTTTTTTATGGAGTAAAGTGAGATTCAATTTTCTCTACCGCCAAAGGAGATGATGTCTTATAGAATTAATTGACTTGTAAAACAAATAGAAACTGCCCACACTCCACTTTATTTAACACCTCTTATTCTAATTTAACATTCCTTGTATTGAAAACAAGTCCTTAAAGTCTAATTTGCTCAAACGATATATTTCAAAAACTTATATGTATGAGCACAGAAAATTTGAATAATGCGGAGGCTGTAAAAAAACTTACCGAGCTAGTAGACAAAATAGATATCGGAATGGTTATTACACGAAGTAAAGATGATGAGTTACATATTGTACCTCTAAGCCGCCAGGAAGTTGATGAACATGGCAATATTTGGATGTTAATATCTGCAGAAAGCAACACCTGCAAAAATTTAATTGATAACAAGCAGGTAGATATTGCCTACAGTCATGTCGGAGATTATAATTTCCTGTCAGTCAGCGGCAGAGGAACTGTTTCAAAGGACCAGGCAAGAATAGATAAATACTGGAATAAAACGATGGATGCCTGGTTTGAAAAAGGCAAAGAGGATTCACAAATCCGCGTTTTAATGGTTGAAACTACCGATGCACATTATTGGGATAATAAAACCAATAAACTCGTTACCTTTTTTAAGGTCGCTACAAGTGCAATCACCGGAGCTAAAATGGATATTGGAAGAGAAGGGAACCTGGATTTGTAAATATAAAGCAGGAGTGCACCTGATGGATTTCCGGAGAATCCTCTCTAAAAACAGGATAAAAAAAATCCCGACGATGCATTGCATGTCGGGATTATTAAAAGTGGCATCGACTTACTCTCCCACCCTCAAAAGGGCAGTACCATCAGCGCTAACGGGCTTAACTTCTCTGTTCGGAATGGGAAGAGGTGGACCTCGTTGCTATAGACACCTAAAGCTAT